>JBLNGJ010000041.1:0-14270 GCA_050264675.1 Micromonosporaceae bacterium | reverse complement strand
GAAAGTTGCCCTGGCCACGGCGAGGGGCCGAGATCACGCCCTGCCCCGAGATCACGCCCTGCCCCGAGATCACGCCCCTGCCCCGAGATCACGCCCTGCCCCGAGATCACGCCCTGCCCGTCGTCCTGGGTTAGGCTCCCGACCCACGTCCTAATGGCCGGCCGTGACCTCCCCGCCCGCCTGCACGATCGCGAATGAGGGCACGGGAAACGCAGTAGGACTGAACGTTTCGTGGTCGAAGTCGTGATCTCCACCGGCGAATGAGCGACCACGCCCGCGGCGGCCAGCCTCGCCCGGCCCAGCCGGCCGTTATGCGAGCTAAGTCCGGCCTACGCCAGGTGGGTCATGACCTCGCCAGAGCCGGGGACCAGAGTCGCCGCCAGGCGGGTCGTGACCTCGCCGGAGCCGACGCGGCCGAGGGGCAGATTCCGGGACGTCGCCCAATCGGCCGCAGGCATCCCGGTACCACCGCAAGAGCCGACCGAAAGCCACCGAAGCATCACCTATCAGCCACCCGTGCGGTATGGTCGAATTGTCCGAGCCGGCGTGATCCGGCGGCCCACCCCTTGGGAGGGTGCACCATGACCACCACCGACGTCCCGCTGCTGGAGACCTACGGTGAGCCGGTGCCGGGCCAGACCACCGAATGGTTTCGCCCGATCCCACCGGCGCCGGCGCGGCTCGCCCTCGGGTTGACCGCGCTCGCCGACGAGCGGGTACGCCCGAGCCGGGGCGCGGGCGAGACGCTGGCGCTCACCGTCGGCCTGGTCGGGCGGGCGGCCGACGGCACGCTCGCGCTGGCCCGCCGGGTCGGCGTGAGTCCATTGCGTACGGCCAGCCGAGGCGCCGCCGAGGCGCTGCGGCTGCCCGGTCTGCGACGGCTACGCGGGCCGGCCGACCGGACCCGGACCCGGGTCAGCGACGCCGCGGCGCAGGCGCGCGGGCGTGGCGTCGCCACCGTGGCCGCGGGGCGGCGGGAAGCTGTGATCTTCATTCAGTCCACAATGGACGACCTGCTGCTGTGGGCGCAGACCCAGGCAGTTCCGCGCATTGTGGACGGTCTGGTTCCGCAGCTCGTCGACGATGTCGTGCCGAAGATTCTCGACGGCGTCTTACCCGAGATCCGCGCCCGCGTGCTGCCGGCGGTGATCGAAGATCTCGCGGCCGAGCCGCGCATCCGTGAGCTCATCATGGAGCAGAGCCGCACCGCCGTCGGCGACGCGACCCAGCAACTGCGGACGAGCACGGCATCGGCCGACGACCGGGTCGAGTCGGCGTTCCGCCGGTTCTTCCCCGGGCCGCAAGCCAGCGAGTAGGTCGTGGCGCCGCCCCGGTCGCCCGTGCCCTACGCCGGTCTCGTCTCGCGCCTCGCCGCGCTCAGCCTCGATGTCGTAGTGCTCACCGTCGCCGGCCTGGCCACGAGCAGCCTGCCCGGATTGGCCTGGGAACAGGTGCTGGGTGAACCACCCGGGTGGCTCACCGCCGGCGCCGGGTTGGTGGCGGCCGCGCTCCCGGTCACCTACTTCACGCTCGCCTGGTGGCTGACCGGGCAGACCGTCGGCGACCTGCTGCTCGGTCTCGTGGTGCGCCATCGCGACGGCGGCCGGACCTCACTCCCTCAAGCGTTCCTGCGCGCGTTCTTCGGCCTGCTGATCGCACCGATCTGGTTGGTCGGCCTCATCGGCGTGCTCCGCGACGAGCGCCGACGGGCCTGGCACGACCGTCTCTTTCGGACGGTCGTGCCGTACGCTCCAACCTCAGCGGCCCGCACCGCTACGGGGAGCCGGTAAAGACCCGCTCCCGCTCTTGCTCCTCGGCGGTGACCGGGATCCGCCGGAGCGCGTAGCGCAGGATCGGCGGCGCCATCAGCGACGTGACCACGGCGATCAACACGATGATGGTGTATGCCTCGGTGCCCAGGATGCCGAGCCGCAGCCCAACCATCGCCACGATCACCTCGATGATCCCGCGCGCGTTGAGCCCGGCCCCGAGGGCGATGCCCTCCCAGTGGTGCAACCGGGTGGCCCGGGCGCCGATGTAGGCGCCGACGAACTTGCCGACCACCGCGACCACGAGCACACCGATGGCCGAGAGGAGCACGGCGGGACGCGCCAGCGCGGTGAGGTCCATCCGCAGGCCAGCCGTGGCGAAGAAGATCGGCGCGAGCACGGAGAGCGTCAGCGTCCGCAGCGGCGTGAGCCATTCGAGGTCGAGCAGACCCGACGCGCCGATGAGGATGCCGCCGAGGAATGTGCCGATGATCGGCTCCATGCCCAGGGCGTGAGTCCCGGCGGCGAAGAGCAGCAGCATGGCCACCGCGGCCGAGATCCGCACGCCCGGGTCGGGTGAGCGGCCGGCGAACTGCAGCACGTTGCGGACCACGGGCCGGCCGACGAACGCAGCGATCGCCACAACGCCGACGAGATAGACGACCGAGAGGACGACCTGCCCGGTCCGCAGGCCGTTGGTGGCCATCGCCGAGACAATCGAGAGCATCAGCCAGCCGGCGATGTCATCGACCGCGGCCGCGCTCACGATCAGCTGCCCGATGTTGCGGTGCAGCAGGCGCATCTCCAGCAGGATCTTGGAGATGACCGGGATCGCGCTCACGCACATGGCCACGCCCATGAACAGCGCGAAGACCAGCCGACCGTCGCCGGCGATCGAGGTGGGCAGCAGGAAGCCCAGCCCCACCCCGGCGGCGAGGGGCACGATCAGGCCACCGGCGCTGACCCAGGCGGCGGTGACGCCCTTGCGCCGCACCAGGTCAAGGTCGATGTGCATGCCCGTGATGCCCACCAGCAGCAGCACCCCGAACAACCCGACCGCGTCCAACAGGTGTTGCTGGGCCGGGTCGTGGGGGAACAACCACGCCGAAAGCCCGGGCGCGGCGTGGGCCAGCAGCGATGGGCCGACCAGCACGCCGGCGGTGAGCTCACCGACGATCGCGGGCATCCGCAGCCGGACGGCGAGTCGGCCGAGCAGCAGGGCCAGACCAAGCAGGACGCCAAGCTGCAGCAGCAGCACGAGCATCTCGTGGGTTGCCAGCGGCGCGACCGGCCGGGCGGCGATGAACATTGATCACTCCTCCGTGCGGATACCTTGACTTACCTTCACTCGACGGCGTACGTCATTCGACGGCAGCCGCTACCCCGATCAGGCGTCCCGAAGCTCAAGTGAGCAACACTTAACGCCGCCGCCGGCTTTGAGCAACTCCGAAAGATCCAAGCCGATCGGGTGGAACCCCCGCTCCCGCAGCTGCGCGGCCAGATCGGCGGCGGCCGCAGCGAGCACCACGTTGCGTCCGTCGGAGATCGCGTTAAGGCCGAACGTCAGCGCGTCCGCTTCGGTGGCGTGGATGGCGCCCGGGTAGAGCTCGGCCAGGCGGGCCTGGCTCGCCGCCGAGAACGCCGGCGGGTAATACATAATCTCGTCGGCCTCATCGTCGAGAACGGCCAGCGCCGTGTCGAGGTGGTACCAGCGAGGATCGACGAGCTCCAGCCCGACCACCGGTCGGCCGAAGAACCGCTCCACCTCATCGTGGGCGAGCTGCTCGGTGCGGAAGCCGCTGCCGGCCAGGATCCGGGTGCGGGTGATCAGCAGGTCGCCTTCACCCTCGTTGATCATGGTGGCCGGCGTCGCCTGCGGATAGCCGTGACCTCGGAACCACTCGAGGAAGGCGGGCTCCTCACCGGTGCGTTCGCTGTCGCGGAACCGGGCGATGAGCACCCGGCCGTCGAGGACGGCGCCGCCGTTCGCGGTGAAGACCATGTCCGGCTGTCCCGGCACGGGGTCGACGAGGTCGACCTTGTGGCCGAGCTCGAGGAACGTGTCGAACAGCCACTGCCACTGAACCATGGCCCGGCTGCCGTCCACCGGTTGGCTCGGATCCATCCAGGCATTGATGGAATAGCTGACCTCGAAGTAGGTGGGCGGGCACATCAGGTAGTGCCGCGGCCGGTAGGCCCGGATCTGGCGAGCGGGCGGATCTGTCGCTAACACGGATCGAGTCTCCTTAGGTCAGGGAGTGCGGGTATGCCTCCCACACACGGGCGAGCGGCGGGTTACTGCTCCCCGTCGGTATTGCCAACTTGCTCCAGATAGGACACTCCGGTGGCGGCGTGGGGCCCGTAACGTTCCCAGCGCTCGGTCAGCAGGATGCGCCCGTCCTCCAGGCGGTCGGGCGTGCTATGACTGCGGCCCGAGATGATCTCTCCGCTCTCCAGCACCATGCAGTAGGTCAGGCGGAGCACGCCGTCGGGTGCGCAGGTTCCTACGACCGACCCACGCCGGACATGACCGCCGGCGAAGTCGGCCCAGACCAGGTCGCCCTGCTGGTGGTACTGAGCCATCGGGGACTCGGCGTCCCCAGGCACCCGGAATGTCATCCGGTCATAGGAAATCGTCTGCTCCATCGCCACTCCCCTCATCGGACCAGGCCCCGGGTCGCCGCGTGCCGATGGGTCCCGGCGAGTTCGCCGGGACCCACCCCGCGGTGGCGATGGGATGAGGCACCGGTTCAGGGATCACGTCACCGTGACCGGGCCGCGCGGCCCGGGGCGCAGCGTGGACCGCGACGCCAGATCGACGGTAAGCATGCGTTCCCCTTCGTCCTCACCGAATGAGAGGCAGCAGGAGCAGCGCGTTGATACACGTGAGCGCGAGGCTGCGCCGCATCATCTGCAATGCACGCATGCGCATGGGTCCGATGCTGCCGATGGGCAGTCGCATCACGCGGGCGATCTCGGTGTAGCTGAGGTGACTATCCGACATGAGCAGCCGCAGCAGCGTCTGGTATCGCGATGGAAGGCTGGCCAGGGCCTCCTCGACTGCTGGTTCGTAGTCGCCATCGACGGGATAGACGTCGATGACCGCAGTCCGCCGGTCCTGCTCGGCCGCGGGGTCGGCGCAGAGGACGTGGCGCTTGGAGGCGATAGCTACCCGCAGGCCTTCGCGCCGCGCGGTCGCGGCGAGCCAGGCCGGTAGGCGTTCGGGTTCGCGGATCTGGTGGACGTGTTCGAGCAACCGCAGCCAGGTCAGCTGCACGACATCGGCGGCGTCGCTGGAGTTGAGCCCGACCCGGCGCGCGGTGTGCAGCACCAGCTGCCCGAACCGGCTCACCAGGGCGTCCCAGGCCGCCTGGTCGCGTTGCGAGGCCCGGCGCAACAGCTCACCGGGTTCGCGGAGGTCCGTCGGTCCGGACGTCGCCGACGGGTCGTTCGTTGGGGGGAGAGTCTTGATGGTCGACAGGTGGGAGCATGGCACGAGGGGTGGACGGTGCATGCGGGACACCAAACCAGGTGCCCGTCACTGGCGCGTTAGCTCTGCGTCACAGCCTGCATACCATTGGCTGTCTAGCCGGTAGCGCGGCCCCGCCGGACGGCGGGATCGCTACGCACTGCGACGAAGAGACGAGTATTGATCTAGGGTGCGACGCTGGCGTCCGCAGTAACCGGCACCGCGTGACCGTCCAGATGGCCGTTGGCGTCGCCGTCCGTGGTCAACGATCGATCAGCCAGAATGTCGCGGGTAATGTCCTCCGCACGGTTGGCGAGCACGCTCAGGAGCGAGTCCGCGATGCCATGGGTGGCCTCGTTGACACCCTGGAGATAGCAGGCGCCGGTGGCCGGGCCGGCCAGGTTGAGCCGGTAGCGCCGGTTCACACCGACCCGGTCGAGACCGAGCTTGGACGCCAGGCGGCGAATCAGCAGCGGCATCTCCCGCACGAAGCCGGTGCCGAGGAAAACCAGGTCCCGGCGGTGCTCGGTGGTCGTGCCGGTGCGCCGGTCGGTGAGTTCGAGCGCCACCTCGTCGTCGATCGCGCGGGCACCGGTGATGTCGGTCATGCCGACGATGCGCTTGCGGTCACGGCCATGGAGCCGGTCCAGGTACATCTCGGCGTAGAGGTTCTCCATCAGCGCCGGTGCCACGCCGGCGTAGTTGGTGCGGTGCATCTCGTCGAGGATCTGCTCGCGCCCCTCCGGGCGTGCGTCGAAGAACGAGTCCACGTACGAGGGGAAGTAGAGCTCGTTGGTGAACTTGTTGTTGGCTTCATAGGCCCGCAGCGTGACCGAGCGCATGATCCAGGTGAGGTCGGCGTTGGGCAGGTCCATCTGCAGCGCCTGGAACATCTCGGCCGCGCTCTGCGCCCCGCCGACCACCGCGATGCGATAGGGCAGCTCGGTGGAGAGTTCGGTCACCCGCTGGCGGTACTGGGTGCTGTGGATGACCCGGCTCTCCGGCAGGGCGTCCATGGGCGGCGGCACGTACGGGTCGCGGCCGGCACCGATCACCAGATAGCGGCTGCGAATGGCCGATCCGTCGGCGAGGTGGGTCAACCAACCGGTCACCGTGCCCCGCGAGTCGCGGCACGGTTCCACCGAGACACAGCCCTGCCCCAGCTCGATGCGCACATCGCTGAGCGACTTCGCCACCCACTTGAAGTAATCGGATATCTCCACGCGATAGGGCGTGAAACTGCCCATGTTGATGAACTCGTGGAGACGACCCACCGAGTGCAGGTAGTTGAGGAACGAGAACCGGCTGCGGGGGTTTCGCAGCGTGACCAGGTCCTTGAGGAAGGAGACCTGACTCTTGGCCCACGGCAGCAACAGGCCTTGCTGCCACTCGATGTCGGCGTTGCGCTCGATCACCAGGGTGTTCCGCGCCAGCTCCGCCGGTCCCAGCTCTTCGATGGCGACGGCGAGAGCCAGGTTTGACGGTCCGGCCCCGATGGCAAGCAGCTCGACTTCGCGGTTCGACATTCGTTCTCCTCGTAGGCTCGGTCAGGCTCGCTCGTCGACCAGCACAAGCTCGAGCGGCTCGTGGTCGAGAGTGACGCGCGCGGTGGCTTCCTCCAGCCGCGCGGCACATACGGCCGGTCGTTCGGCCGTACAGATAACGTATGCATAACGATCAATGTGTGCGCGCGGTGGCAGGCGCACGGTCGCTCCGGCTGCCACCAACGCCCGCGCCGCCACCAGGCCGGTCGCGTCATCCGGCTCGGGCACCGAGATGTCGTTGACCCGGCAGTCCTCCGGCGGATAGAGGAACCGGATGCCAACGACGGTGCGCCGCAGCGGCTCGAGTTGGGGCGGCGTTCCGGTCGCCACGTCGGCGGCCACCTGGCCGGGGTCGATGCCGGTGGCGAGCAGCCCGAGATAGGGAATCAGATCGCCGCCCAGCCGCGCGTTCACCTCGATGACCACCGGGCCGCGCGCGGTCAACCGGACCTCGGTGTGGGTCACACCGTCGCGCACGCCCAGCACGCGGTGGGCCTCAGCCAGCACATGCCGCAGGTCGGCGTCGTCGAGCAACGGGTCGGAGCCGTCGACGATGTGGCCGACCTCCTCAAAGTACGGCGCGAGCCCGAGCTGCTTGCGGGCGAGGCAGAACGGTCGGTACTCGCCGGCCACCACCGCGCCGTCGACGCTGATCTCCGGGCCGACCACGAGCTCCTCGACCAGCACACCACCCTCGTAGGCGGCGGGACCGATCAGGCTGGCGTGCTCGGCCACCGCGAACGCGGCGGCCAGCTCGGCCGCGTCGCCGGCGCGAACCACACCGATGCTCGCGCCCATGCCCCTGGGCTTGAGCACCACGGGGTAGCCGATCGTGGCGGCCGCACGGGCCGCCTCGGCTGCGGTCTGGGCCAGCGCGAAGCGGGGTTGCGGCAGGCGAGCCTCGGTCAGCGCGGTGCGGGTGCGGTGCTTGTTGCGGCAATTGTCAGCGCCGTCCACAGTGCACCCCGGTAGCCCGAGCCGCTCCGCGATCCGGGCGGTGCTGATGACCATGCCCTCGTCGTAGGTGAAGACGCCGCGCACAGCACGCGCCCGCGCCACCGCTACGGCGGCGTCGACCAGGCCGGCCTCATCGGCCTCGGAACGCGCGCTGTCGATCATCTTGACCACGCTCGTCCCGGCCACGTACGGCAGCTGCCAGGTCGAGTCGTACGGGTCGATCAACCACAACGACCGGCGGCGCGAGGCGCCCTCGAGCAGGTACTGGCGGTAGAGCTGCCGGCCGCTGCCGATCAGGAGCACGACATCGTCCGTACCGTCGCCCACCACACCGATCCTCTCCGGCCACGTCGTCGCACGCCGCGACGCCAACATCCCTGTCAGCTATGAGCTATCCGGGCGGCACCCCTGATACAGCCCGACCGATCGGGTTCGGTCAGCCACGCAAACGTCAGACTCAGGCCTGACCTTCGATGCCCGAACGGATGAGCCGTTCGAGGTCGGCGGTGGGCTCGACGCCCAGCTCGCTGGTGAGCCCGTCACGGAACGACTCGAACCAGCGGACCGCCTCGACCACGTTGTTCTCGGCCAGGTGTGCAGCGATCAACGCGCGGGTCGCACTCTCCCGCAGCGGCTCCAGCCGGACCGCGGCCATGGCCGCCTCGATAGCCTCGGCGAAGCGCCGTTCGGCGGTGAGCCGGACGGCGATCGCCTCGAGGGCGTGCATCTGCAGCTGGCGCAGACGCTCGCGCTCGAAGAGCACCCAGTCCTCGTACCAGCCGGGCAGCAGCTCGCCCATGACGGTCAACGCCGGTAGCGGCGAGCCGTTGGGCACCGCGTCCTCGCCCTCGTTCAGCACGTGGCGGGCGCTGGCCACGAGCACCCGTACGTCCACCCCGACGCTGTTGGCGAGCGAGAGCGACTCGCCCCCCGTCACCAGCGGCCGCGGGGTCAGCCGGTGCATGCGCCAGAGCACCGTGCGCAGACTCGCCTGGGCCCGTGACTCAGGCACGTCCGGCCAGAGTGTGCCGGCGATCTCGGCCCGGCCGCGACGGCCCCGCACTCCGAGGAACGCGATGAGCCGGCGCACGCTGTGCGGAATGTGCACCGGCCGCCCGTCCTGCTCGAGCGAGAAGCCGTCCAGCAACCGGAGTTGGTAACAGGGGCCGCCCGGTAGCGGCATGCGGCCCTCGATATAGGAAGCAATGTCCTCATCGCCGGGCGCGGGCAGGCTGGCCATCCATCACCTCCGGCCGCCGTCTGCGTCGGGTCCGGAGGACCACTCTGCAAGGCCACACAACGTGCCGTCAATAGACAGGGCGCTCTGGGCTCGCGCAGGTGGTGGCGTTGTCGCAATGTTACCGGTATGTTGACTGAGACGCGTTGGTGACAACTGACCAGCAGATTGCCATAAATGGATTCCATGGATCGCACGGGCGTCCTAGTCGCTCGCGCGTGGCGGGAGCCCAAGGCCAGCGGTGGCCTCCGCATCCGCGTGATGTGGTCGGCCGAGGCGGCACCTGGGGTCGCCGCAGCGGCATCGGACACGATCATCGTTGACACGCAGGAGGACCTGCTCGCCGTGGTGAACGGCTGGCTGGCGCGCCTGCTCGATACGCCCGAAAGGCCGGTCGCCTCCTGACCGAACCCGCTCTGACCGAAACCGTGCCCTGACCGAAACCCCGCTCAGGCCGAAACCCTGCTCAGGCCGTGCTGCGATCGTCCTCCTGCGCACGGACCCGCTGGTCGAGCTGGCTGGCGAAGTCGAGCCACTCGTTGGCGCAGGCTCGGGCCAAGCCGGCCACGATGTACGCGCAGTGCGGTGGGGTCGCATCGACGAACGCTCGCCACTCCCCTGGCTCGATCGCGTGCGCGGACAACCAACGCAGCAGGGCCCGACCCGAGTCGGCGAACCGCAGCGACGGATCCTGCCGGAGGTTTTCCAGCACCGAGGTCGGCTCACGTTCGGAACGGGTGGCGGGCGGCGGCCCCACCTCGGCCCGCCGGCGGGGGGCCGACCGTGCGGCCGGCGTGCGTTGCTTAGGCGGCACCGGGTCGTCACCGCGGTGCATCCGGTCGCGTACATCGCGGGCCGTGGCCGGCGAGATCCCGGCCGCCTTGGCGATCTCCCGCAGGGACGCATCGGGGCGGGCAGCGATCACCTTGCTCGCCAGCCGGCGCCCTTCGGCGCTGTTGAGCGGGCGGGCCCGCCCGTCGCGGCCGATGCGCACGTCCGCGTGGCGGCCGGCAACGGTGCGACGCCGGACCGCGGCGACCGTCTTCGCGGCCAGGCCGGTCGCGGCCGCGATAGCCCGGTCCGACCAGCGCGGATGCGACGCCATGATGCGCGCCGCGGCCGCTTCGCGGTCGGCCAGGGTCAGCGGCAGCCCATGCTTGACGTTCTGCTGCACGGCCACCACGAACGCCTCGGCCTCGCTGCCTTCGAAGAACGTCACCTCGATCGCCTCGCGGCCCCGCAGCCGCGCGGCGCCGACCCGGTGCATGCCGTCGACGATCCGCATCGTGCCGCGGTGCACCAGGATCGGTGGCAGCACCGCGTCGGACTCGGCGAGCACGCGGATGTGCTTGGCGTCCTCACCGACCAGTCGCGGCGAATCCGCCGGCAGGAGTAGTCGCAGCGGCACCAAATGCAGCTCCGGCCGCTTGGCGGTCACGCTCGAGCGGGGCAACCCGGTCTTACGTCCGTTGCTGAGTTCCCTGCGATCTGCCATGAGACCGACGCCGACCTGCCTCCCCATTCCAGACCTCCGCTGAACTCAAGGACTTTCCTGATCCACCGGCCGCGTGACGCCCGCTCCGAAGCCTGGAGGGTTTGATGTTGGCAACGACGTATTGAGGGGGATCGTCGTGCGGTGGTCACGGTCCCGCACACGTTACGCCTTGGGCGCTTGCTAGCCGCCAACCCGACTCCACCTCGATCGTGACCTGGCCAGCGTACTCCTCATGAATGTCTGGCGCGGGCGCAAGACGCGAAGGCGATCGACAGATGCAACCCGACTGTGATGACCTTGGCCGCCTCGATCGGGCTACCATATGAGCGCCGCCGATCACCCGAACCGCTCGATTTATACGTGGACATCTGTCACATTGTGGGTAGGTGGGTCGAGAAATCGCCCCCCGCGGCGCAGGCTGCGCGGCAGCACACGCAGTTGCTAGACGATCACGGGCCGTTCAACTGCGCCGCCAACTTCAGTTGAACACGGACGGCGTGCGAACCTGGCTCCGATGGTAACTGCGGCCGACATCCGGGCAGTGGCGCTGTCTCTGCCCCGCGCATACGAGGCTCTGGTGCGCGACCAGGTGAAGTTCCGCGTCGGCCGGATTGTCTTCGTCACCATCTCCCCCGACGAGACCACGATGGGCTTCGGCTTTCCCAAGGCCGAACGCGCGGCACTGGTCGCGGCCGAGCCGGCGAAGTTCTTCATGCCGACGCGATCCGACGAGCGTTACCACTGGGTGCAGGCCCGGCTGGCGGCGCTGGACCAGACGGAGATGCGGGAGCTCGTCACCGATGCCTGGTGCATGTGCGTCCCGAAGTCCGTCGCCGCCGCGTACTTCGCGACCACGCCGGCCACCGCGGTCACGCCGCCGAACCCTCCGGCGGCGCGAAGATCACCAAGACGACCAGATCCTCGGTGATGTCGACGAACCGGTGTTCCTCGTGCGCCGGCATGAAGATGACCGAGCCGGGTTGGACCGGAACGGATCCGGTGCCGGCCACCAGCCGCGCTCGGCCGGTCATCACGAGGTAGACCTCATCTTCGGTGTGCGGTCGCTGGGTGTCCGCGCCACCGACCGGCACCGAGTAGGTGCCGATGCTGAGTGAGTTCACGCGCAGGTTCTCCACCCAGTGCCGCGGCTCATTCGGCGCCGGCGCGGTGAAGCGGCCCGCCTCGTCGAGCGCATGCATGCCCCACACCCTAAACGGTGGACGCACGCCGGCCGGTGCGTCACGGAGATCACGAGTTTCCGATCGGGGGCTCCCGTTGACGTAGCCGGCGGTAGAGCAGCGCCGCCGCCGTGACGAGCACCGGCCAGATCAGGTACCGGCCAGACATCAGCAACAGGGCGATTACGGCGACGAGCCCGATCAATGCGGCCGCGTAAGCCGGCGTACGGCGGGGCAGCAATCGCACGGCCGCGCCCACACCGATGACATAGACGGCGACGAAGAGGCCGGTAGTCATGAAGACCAGCGGTCGGGTACCGATGCCGCGCACCGAGACGAACGTGAAGACGAGCACGTTCAGCACGGCGACCAGGACCAGGCTGCGCCGGGGTACCTCGCCGGCGAGACTGCCGCGGCTGAACCAGGCCGGTGCCGCACCATCGCGACCGAGCGCGGCGAGAAGCTTGGCCGCGCCGGCGTGGTATGCGTTCATGGCACCGAACGTGAGCAACACGGCCGGCACCGCGGCGAGCACCCGGCCATTGCCACCCACACCGGCGGCGAGCAGATCACCCAGCGGCGCCTCGCCCTCCGCCGCGGCCGGCCCGAGGACAATGATGGTGGCAGATGCGACCAGCAGATACAGAATGCCGACCACGATGACGGCTGCAGCCGTCGCTCGCGGAACGTCCCGGCTCGGTCGACGGAACTCGGCGGTGAGGTAGGTGACCGTCTCCCAGCCGGCGAAGCTCCACACCAGGATGGCGGCGGCCGACCCGATAGCCGGCCACCCGTGCGGGGCGAACGGATGCAGGTTAGCCAAATCGGCCTTGGGCAGCGACAGCGCGACAGCGGCGAGCAGGAAGGCGACCAGCAACCCACCCAATGCCAACTGGACTTTACTCGTCAGATGCACACCGAACCAGTTGGTCGCCGGGACGCCGATCAGAAGGATCAAGGCCGTGACCGTGACGGTGACCCGGCCGCCGCCGATTGCTCCGGCCGCGTACCCGCCCGCCCATAAGGCGGCCGCCGGGGCACCCACCGGCACGGTGAAGTAGAAGCACCAGCCAACCACCGCCGCGGCCGGTTCCCCGAAGGCCAACCGGGCATAGGTCGCCACGCCGCCGGCATCGGGGTAACGCGCGCCCAGGGCGGCGAAGGCACCGGCGATCGGAGCCGAGATCACCGCCAACGCCAACCAGGCGAGCAGCGAGGCCGGTCCGGCGATGGCGGCCGCGACCGCCGGCAGCGCCACGACACCCGTCCCGAGCACGGCACCGACGTAGAGGGCGGTGCCCTGGGCCGCGGTGAGCCGGCCGGCCGGCGCGCTGGCGGTCTTCGTCACGCAGTCGATCCTGGTCGGAAAAGGTCCGACCGGAAATCGCTCGCACGGAACTGGCTCATACGGAAAGGGCTCGGACGGAAATCGCACGGCCGAACGGTGGCAAGAACGGACCGCTGCGATAGATTCCTGCCATGAACCGCCATGTGATCGCGCTCGCGGTCACCCAGGGGTTGCCGATCTTTGAGCTCGCGGTGCCCTGCGAGGTCTTCGGCATCGACCGCAGTGACATCGCCGAGCCCTGGTACGACATGCGTCTGTGCGAGAGCCAGCCGGGTCCGCTGATCACGTCCTCGGGTCTGCAGGTGCATACCAAGTACGGCCTGGCCGACCTCGTCGAGGCCGACACGGTGCTGGTGCCCGCCTGCAGCACGGCCGTGCAGGACGATCCGCCCCAACCGCTGCTGGAGGCGCTACGGGTCGCCGCCCAGCGCGGCAAACGCATCGTCTCGCTCTGCGGTGGCGTCTTCCTGCTCGCCGCCGCCGGGCTGCTCGACGGTCGGCGGGCCGCTGCGCACTGGATGGGCGCGCCGGTTCTCGCCAACCGCTACCCCGACGTCTCGGTCGACCCGAGCGTGCTCTACGTCGACGACGGCGACATTCTCACCTCGGCCGGCACCGGGGCCGCGATCGACCTGTGCCTGCATCTGGTCCGGCTCGACCATGGCGCCACGGTGGCGAACGAGGTGGCCCGGCGGATGGTGGTGCCACCGCACCGAGAGGGCGGCCAGGCCCAGTTCGCGCAACCGATCAGCCGCACCGACGGGCGCACCGAACTGGGGCCGGTGCTCGAGTGGGCTCACCACCATCTGGACGAACCGCTCACCGTGACCGAACTCGCGCACCGGGCGCAGCTGAGCCCGCGTACGTTCGCCCGCCGTTTCCGCGAAGCGCTGGGCACCACGCCGTTGCAGTGGCTGGTCGAACAACGCGTCCGGCTCGCCCAGGATCTGCTGGAGACGACCGACGAACCGTTGGACCGGATCGCCCGCCGCACCGGCTTCGGCACGGCGGCGAGCCTGCGCCAACACTTCCTGCGGATCACCAGCGTCTCCCCCCAGAGCTACCGCTACGTGTTCCGGTCCGGCCCCAACGGGCACAGCCGCCGTGGCTCAGCGTTGCCGGCCCGTCCCCGGGTCAGCCGTTGGCCGGGGCCGCGCTGATATCACTCAACGCCGACTCGGGATCTATGGCCATGGCCAGGTCCCCGATCGAGATGATGCCGGCGAGCGTGGCGCCGTTGTCGGTAACCACGATGCGACGCACCGCATGCCGG
>JBLNGJ010000040.1:0-7245 GCA_050264675.1 Micromonosporaceae bacterium | reverse complement strand
GGATCGGCTCGGGGACGGCGCGGTGTTGGTCAAGCGGTTGTGCTCAGGCGGTTGACGGCCGGTCAGACCGCCGCGACCGTAGCGGCGGCGTCGATCAGGCCGGCGCCGCAGCCACCACTGCAGGTGCCCGGGATGGGCCGGGCGTTGGCCTGCAAGGCGGCCAGGACCTGACTTGGCGTCAGCGTGCTGGTCTTGCTGAGCATCAACGCCACCAGGCCGGCCACGTGCGGAGCCGCCATGCTGGTGCCCATGTAGGTCCAGTAGATCGGGCTGCCGATGGTGGTCGCCCCGTCGTTCAATGTGGACAGGACGCCGTTCTGCGGGGTGGACCGGGTGCCCGGGGGATCGGTCTCCAACCGCACCTCGCCACCGGGGGCGGAGACCTCGATGGTGGCGCCGAAGTTGGAGTAGAAGGCCCGGTTGCCGTCGCGGTCCAGCGCCGCCACCGTCACCACGCCGGGGCAGTTGGCCGGCGAGAACCCGGATGCGTTGGCGTTGCTGTTACCGGCCGAGACGACCACGGTGGTGCCGCGGCTGTTGGCGGAGTTGATGGCCTTCTTCCAGGTCTGCGAGCACGTCGGGCTGGCCCCGCCGAGGCTCAGGTTGATGACCTTGGCGACGTTGGCGTTGGCCGGGACGCCGGGGACGTTGCCGCCGGAGGCCCAGACCACAGCGTCGGCGATGTCGGAGGTCGTGCCGCCGCACTTGCCCAGCACCCGAACCGGGACGACCCTGGCGTTGTAGGCGACGCCGGCGACGCCGAGGTTGTTGTTGGCCACGGCGCCGATGGTGCCGGCAGTGTGGGTGCCGTGCCAGCTGGAGTTGGCCCCGGTGGGCTGGCCGCACTCGCCGGCCAGATACCAGTCGCCCTCGTCGTTCGGGTTGGAGTCGCGGCCGTTGCCGTCACGGGCGGTGGTCGAGCTGCTGATGAAGTCGTAGCCACCCACCCAGTTGGCGTCCAGGTCGGGGTGAGACGTCTTGCCGGTGTCGAGCACCGCAACCTTGACCCCGGTCCCGGTGGCCAGGTCCCAGGCACCCGGCAGATTGATGCCGGCGGTGGCCTCGTAGTAGTGCCACTGGTCGGGGTAGAGCGGGTCGTTCGGGGTCGACATCGCGTACATCCGCGTGTCAACCTCGGCGTACTCCACGTCAGGGCGAGCGCTCAGCGCGGCAAGCAGGCCGCTGGCGTGGCCATTGACCGAGATGACGTGCCCGCCCACGGCGAGCTCGCGCTCGTCCTTGAGCGTGAGGCCGAATCGGGCGCCCACCGCCCTGAGCGCGCCGGCCCGGTCGGCTCCGGGCTTGAACGAAACGATGAACTGGTCGGTCTGAGCGCCTGGCGAGGCCGGCGCCTTCGCCGCCCACGCGTTCGGGCTGAGTGCGGCGACCGCGGCCACGACCGCGGTGCCTACCGCGAGCGCGAGGACACGCGTACGTTTCACTGACTCCTCCTAGGTCTGTCGCCCCGGGTTAACGGCGGACACCTCAGGGTAGTCAGCGCACGATTACAAAATCAATGATCATAATTGTATCGACCCTTCCGTTGGAAGATACAAACCAACGGCCACAAATCCCAGGTCGGCGCATACTGATAGAAGATGATGCGTCCGGAACCGCGGGCATTACCGGAAGCGAGCAGCGACCGCTCCGGCTGGCGCGACTCATCGTTGGCCAGCCGGAGCCTCGCGGCGTGGACGTCCCGCGGCGGGACGCCTCGCGGCGTGGACGTCCCGCGCCACTCCATAGATCTTGACCTGTTTCCCGCCGGCGGTCGTGGTCGACGTCGGCGAGCATGTGTGGGTGCTTGATCGATGTGGCTCGCCCGCCCACCCTCAGCCGGGCGGCCTGGACAACTCGGCGGGAGGTGACGTTCGTCGCCGGCGGGCTGTTTCCTGTATTCGGCCGTTCAGGAGGTACCGGGTAGGGCGGTTTTCTGTATTCGGCCCGGTGTCGGAGGCGGGCTGCAGGTGCCGGGCGCCGGGGCATGACGCTATCACCAGCGCAAAAGCAATATCGTATGCATATAGTCGCACATAATTGAAGGCGGGCCGGCGGGGTTTTCTGATGAGCGGGAGCCCAGCGTCTCATCGAGAAGATCTTAAATTCGCCGCTTGACACCCACGCCCCCCGGAGGGTTTTCTGTAGCAAGCGCTTAACGACGTCTTGTTTCGGCGCATGTCGACGCGACATGAAATGGTCATCGCCGCGTGAGGAGAAACTATCCGTACGATTTCCATCGCTCCGTGCGGCAATCTCGCATGCCTCATTGCCGCAATCGTGATGGGGCGGGCCCGGACACTTTCCATTTGCCCGAGCCCGCTCACGGCCACGCAGCGTGCCGCCCGCAGCATGCGCGCCGCTCCGCGCTCGCCCCGTGCTCGGTGGGTCCGCCTGCTGGCCGCTCGCGCGGCGCTGGTCGGCCGGCTCGCCGCTAGCGCGGCGCTGGTCGGCCGGCTCGCCGCTAGCGCGGCGGCGAGCGCTAATTGGTGGGCTGGGGCCCCCCGCTACCCCTGCCGGTCTCCACCCCGGTGACGTTGAAATCCTTGTCGAATTTGACGGTGACCTTGGTGCCATCGGACTTCGTGACATGGGCCTCGTAGGCGGCTCCGCCGGCGTCGGTCTCGACGCGGTCGACGGTCGCGCCCGGTACCGCCTTGAGGGCGGCCACCTTGGCCTTCTCCGCGTCAGCCCCGGTGAGCAGTGTTTCCCCGGGACGCTGGCCGCCCCGACCGTGGCCGCCCCGACCGTGGCCGTCGCTTCCGGGCGCGCTCGACGCCGTGGCGGCCGCCGAGCTCGGTGTGGTCTGCGCACCGGCCGGAACGGCGACAGCGAAGAGCGCGCCGGCCACGGCACCGACCGCCAGCAGGCCGGCGCCCCCGACGAGTTGTCGACGCCTTCGAACGGCCGGGTTGGTTGGGGTGTCTTCCACGGTGGCAACTCCCTTGCAAGTGGACCCACCCATCTGTGGGTCGTTCACCCGACCGTGCCCGGCTTGCCTGCCGAGAGCCCATGGCCAACCTGTGCGCACCTTAAGAGTCCGGTGATCGCTCACGGCTCCGCAACGGCCATTTTCGCAACCCGTCGGCATCGTGAAATGTAGGTCGATTCTGGTCAATTAAGAAGACTGAGCCCGGTCATCTAATGGCTGCGACTGCGGTACCTGCGAGCACTGCATCGTCGGCCCTGCCGTCGTGCGCAATTGTAACTCCCATAAGTGTATATAGATGTTTACACGCATTGCCAATTATAAATCTGACTGGCACAATCGGTGCCGCCTCGCAGTCAGTGAGCACCCGCTCCGGTCGCACCAGGAGGAACCTTGAGGAAAAGCATTTCGCTCGCTTTCGCCGGTGTCGTTGCGGCCAGCCTGGTGGTTGGCGCCCAGCCGGCCTCGGCGTCCGCCGCAAAGCCGTCGCCCAGTCTCCTGACCCCGGTGATCGGGACGAGCTGGCAGGGCACCTCGCAGAACAACCTGACACCGCCGGACGGCAACGGCGCCATTGGGCCCAACAGCTATGTGGAGACGGTGAACACGCGGCTGGCGATCTACTCGCGGACGGGGACGCAGCTCGCGAACGCTGACTTCAGCGCCCTGACCGGAAACACGAGCGGCAGCGATCCGATGGCGCTGTGGGATCCGGACACGCAGCGGTTCTACTACAACATCTGGAACACGAGCAACGCCCGCATGGACTGGGGCTTCAGCAAGGACAGCAACCCGACGTCCATTCCCGGCAGCTTCTGCAACTACGAGACGGCGTTCGGGTACGCCGCGACGAGCTTCCCGGACTACCCGAAGCTGGGCCAGACCAAGGACTTCCTGCTGATCGGGGTGAACTTCTACCCCATGATCAGCAGCACCCAGTCGACCTCATCCGACCTGCTCTGGATCTCCAAGCCGCAAGGCCAGGCGCCGATTACCACGTGCCCGGCGGCCGGAACGTCCGGCAAGATCGCCGGCCTGCTCAACAACGACGGCTCCCAGGCCTTCACCCCGCTGCCGGCCATCCAGACCGACCCGTCGTCGACCGGATACGTGCTCGGGATGTCCGACATCGAGTGCCCGCCGGTGTGTGGCACCGGCACGAAGATCACGGTGTTCACGGTGACCAACAACGCGGGCGTGCCGGCGGTGTCGGCTCCGAACTCCATTACGGTTGCGTCTTATTCGCCGCCGCCGGCGGCGCCGCAGCGTTCGAGCAATCGGACGCTGGACACCCTCGACGGCCGGATCACCCACGCCGTATCGGGCTTCGACCCCAACATCGGCGCCACCGGTGTCTGGGTGGCCCACACGGTGGCCGGCGGCGCTGGTAGTAAGATCAACTGGTACGAGGTGAATGCGGGTACGGGGACCATGGCCCAGTCGGGCTCGGTCAGTGACGCCTCGCTCTACGTCTTCAACGCCGGCATCTCCAATGACCGCACCTGCACGGCCACCACGTGCGCGCACGGCGGAAACATGGTGCTCGGGTTCACGACGTCGTCGAGCAGCACGTTCGCCACCATCCGGATGGTGTCGAAGATCGGCGCGGGAGCCGTGTCCGGCTTGGTCACGGTGAAAGCGTCAACCACCAGCGACAAGAACTTCTCGTGCAGCCCATGCCGGTGGGGCGACTACGGCGGGGCCACGCCCGACCCGGCGGCCAGCCTCGTCGCGTCCACAGGTTCGGTGTGGCTGACCAACCAATGGACGGCCGGCGGAAGTGCGTTCTCCAGCGGCGACCGGACCTGGAACTGGCAGGCCACGCCGTAAGGCTTGTACTTACCCGGGCTTTTGACTCACCCACGTGGGGGCCGGCGCTGGCGCGCTGGCCCCCGCTGCTCGGCTAGGCGAAATTTAACACGGGCGGGAGGAGCAGCACGACGGCCCAGACCCACACCGCGTACACGGCGATGTAACTGGTCTGCCAACGCTCCAGATGCTGGAAGGGGCGCCGCCGCCGTACGAAGTCGGTGAGCAGGAACGCGGTCCAGGCGAGGTTGACCAGCAGCAGCACGTTCACGCCTAAAGCGGCGGTCTTGTTCGGCGTGGTGCCGTACCCGGTGATCCGACCGGTGACGGCGACCAGTACGAGGACGTCGATGAGTGAGGCGCTGATCGCCAGCGCCAGCTGCAACCAGTCGAAGGTCATCGGACGGGCGGACGGATCGCGCGCCGAGAACGCGTACAGCAGCAGCCCGAGCACGACCACAAGCACCAGGTCGAACAGGATCAGCACATCGCGCTCGACGTTGATGATCTTGCCGCTGCCCAGCACCGCCACCAGGAACGCCAGGAGCGTGGCGGTGAACAGCGGGGTGAACACCCGGGTCAACACCGGCGCCATGTTCTCGATGACGCCCTGCTTGGCCTCCACCAACCAGGCCGCGACGACGATCGCGCCCAGGGCACCGCACGGCAGCAGCCAATAGCCGACGAAGTTACCGACGTCGATGCCGATCGCGCGGAACGCGCCAAGGGTCACGCCGATCAGGACGCCGCCGCCCAGCCCGATGAGCACGTAGTAGATCAGCCATTCGCCGGTGAACCGGATGAAGTCCATCCGGCGGCGACCCGAGCGCCACTCCCCGCCGACATAGGCCACCCCGACCACGAACCACAGCGCCAGCGGCAGGTGGATCGCGGTGAGCACGATGCTCTGCGAGCCTTCGCCCATCGGGTACGCGTTGACGCCAATGCCGCCGATCAGGAACAGCGCCAGCACGGCGCCGATGACGACGGGGCGAACCCGCCGGCGGATCAGGAAGTAGGTCGCCAGCGGCGCCAGGGCGAAGAAGCCGAGGTTGCGAGGGTAGAAGGTGCCCCCTTCGTCGAAGTCGATGCCGAACAGCTCGGGCACCTTGATGCCGAGCGCGGCGAGGATCGCGCAGCCGGCCATGACGAGCAGGTCGCGGCGGAAGCCGGCCGGTGCGGCCGCGTCCGCGTGCCCGGCCAGCACGAGCTGTTTCCACAGCCGTTCCGAGTGCACCCGAGCGAACTCGCGGGAGAGGTCGTCGAGGTTGCCCATGCGCTTGACCGCGATCAGGAACGCCTCGTCCGGCCGGAGCCCGGCGCTCACCAGCTCGGCCACCGTGGCCCGGAGATGGTCCTCCAGTTCGTCAACGTCGGCAACGCTTACGCCCGGACGGCGCTGCATATAGGCCCGCCACTCGGCGACCTGCGACTGCAGCTCTTCGTCACTGTCGATGGTCATGTCACGCCTCCAGCGGTAGCGTCGCGGCCCGGGACAGATCGCCCGGCGGCGGCCAGATGTTCCTGAGGGTGTTGACCACGGCCGTCCACTGGCGACGCTGTTCGGCCAGCTCCGCCCGCCCCCGTTCGGTGATCCGGTAGTACTTGCGCTGGCGGCCCCCGTTCGCCGTCTGCCAGCTCGAGGTGATGTGGCCGAGTCGTTCGAGCCGGTGCAGCAGCGGGTAGAGCAGGCCCTCGGTCCAGTCCAGCTCGCCGCCGGAGACTTCGTTGATCTGTTTGAGGATCGCGTATCCGTAGCTCTCCCCGGCGGCGAGAATGCCCAGCACCATCGGCGTCGCCGACGCCGCTACCAGGTCCTTCGTGACGTGCATCGCCTCACCTAGCCCTAGAGGTACGATGCATAGTACAGCAAGGTATAGGGAGGGCCCTGGACGTTCGGTGGAGCTATGGGTGCTGTCGTGTGTTTCGCCACCACGGTGTCGAGAAACGGCCGGGCCACGCTGACGGCGAGCTCGCCGTCAGCGAACGCGGTGAGGTGGCCCAGATCCGGTGGGAGGACGCGCCGGCCGTGGCGGATAGACGCGCGTCCGTGGGAATTGTGTGAGGCTGCTAGTCTGGCAGCGGTGCTGCTAAAATGCATGCATGGCTGTGGCGATAACCATCCGGAACGTGCCCGATGAGGTCCGCGATGAGCTGGCGGCGCGAGCTTCCCGGTCCGGCCGATCACTGCAGGAGTTCCTCCTGCGACACCTGGCGGACCTCGCGTCGCGGCCATCAGTCGACGATGTGATTCTTCGCGCCCGAGCCCGCGTTCGGGCCACCGGCACGCTGCTGGATCCCAGCGAGATCCTCGCCGCCCGCGAGGCCGAACGGCGATGACGGCGCCGTCATCGCCGTCAGTCGTCCTCGATGCATCGGCTGCAGTCTCGCTGCTCGCTGATGCCGGGCCGGCCGGTCAATGGGTGGCGGCAAGAATTGGGGGGGCTACGTTGTTCGCTCCCGATCTTATGCCCTTTGAGGTCAGCAATATCTTGCGACGCCATGTTCTC
>JBLNGJ010000039.1:0-8209 GCA_050264675.1 Micromonosporaceae bacterium | reverse complement strand
ACCGCCGGGACCGTGTTGATGTCACGCCAAGGAACTTCGGCCCGGCACGATGGGGGTTGAAACGGTGGCGCCGGACCGGTTGGTCGCGGCTACGGCAGGCTGGACCACGAAGACGCTTCATCAGTGGCGCCCGACCATGCTGCGCAACCTCGAGCGCCTGCGCACCAGCGTTCGCGGCCAGCCCCATGTGCGCAACCACGGCGACTCACCAACAGTGCCGAGCAAACACGAGCCAGCGGCCCAACGCGCACTCGCTTGGCTTACTGCCCGACGGTGAGGTGCCATGAAGCCGCACGCCCTATACCAGCGTGATCCGATTGGCCAGGCGCACCCGCAGCCGACTAACAGTTAGTTTTGGTCGGACCGCCCAGTCGCCAGCGGGCTCACACGACAGCGACCTCGGCCATGCGACGGTCTGCCTTTGGATCGGATAGGCATAGCCCACAGCACCTCGGTGCATGGGGACCTTCGGCCCTAACGAAGGCCGGATAGGTGGTCGACGGTCAGTTGACGAAGTGACCCGTTGGAGACAACCATGCCAGACGCGACACTGCAACGTGCATGCTTGCCGACCAGCCACGCCGACCTGCTCGACTGGGCGCTGCCCGCGGTGTTGACCACCGAGATGCCCGATGGTCGGCTGCAGTCGACCGTGGTCTGGTTCGACCACCAGAGCGGGCACCTGCTGGTCAACACCATGCGGGAGTTCCAGAAGGCCCGAAATCTCAACGCCCGACCGCGGGCCACGCTGCTCGTGGTCGAGCCGGGCACCGGCCAGTGGGTCGAGGTGCGCGCCCGGGTGCAGGTTGACGACCGGGATGCGCTGGCCCATCTCGATGCGCTCTCGCTGCGCTACACCGGCGCCGCCCCGTACTTCGGCCGTGTCGTGGCCGCGAGCCTCGCCGCGACCGAGCATCCGATCGCCTTCCGCCTGGTGCCGCCCGCGGTGGCCACCGGACCGACGTACAGCCACGGCGGGCGACGGGCCGCGGCGGCGGCGCCGGCCGCCGGGGTGGCGGAAGGCTGCCACGACGAACCGCCGCTGCCGGCCTCGCACACCGACCTGCTGCAGCGCCCGATCGTGGTGGCGCTCAGCACCCGGATGCCCGACGGCTCGGCACAGACGCAGCCGGTATGGTGCTCGCTCGACGGCAACGACGTACTGGTCAACACGACCCGACATCGCCGCAAAGCCCGCAACATGACCCGCGACCCCCGGGCCACAGTGCTTGCCGTCGACCCCGACGACAGCAGCCGGTGGATCGAGATTCGGGGTGACGTCACACTCACTGGCGACGGCGCCGAGGAGCACTTGGACCGGCTCACCCGGTCGTACACAACCCACACGCACTATTACGGCGGCGTCTACCCGTTCGCGCAGCGCGACCGGGAGGAGCGGGTGATCGCGCGCATCCACCCGCGCCGGATCACCTGCGATGCGATCCATCGCTGAGCCGGTCGGGCGATCCATCGCTAAGGTCGTCGAGCTCGCTCAGCGAGGCCAACGCGAGGCCGACCAGCCCGGTCGGCCCGAGCACCTCGCGCACGATCTCGACCGACCGGACGCGCTCCGACTCGGGGTGCCGCTCCACGTCGAGCACATGGGCGACGAAGGTGAGATCCTCCAGCGCCCGGGTGCACCGGTAGTAAGCCAGACGGGCGATGTCGACCTCGACCGGCCCGTACCCGTCGAAGAACCACTCCCGCTGCGGTGCGCCGACCTGGTTGGCGAAGAGTCCATCGAGGACGAACATGAGATCGCGCTCGCGCGGGGCGAGCACCGCATCGTCCCAGTCGATGAGCCAGATCCGACCGTCCACACCGGTCAACACGTTGCCCAGGTGCGGGTCGGCGTGACAGACGACGTTCGGCGCTGGCCGGGCCGCCAGCGTCCGCCCGAGCTTCTCCGCGCGTTCGCGTACGGTGGCCAGCCGGTCGGCCGCGGTGCTCCACGCGTCAGCGAGCGCGCGCACATGACGATCGGGCTCCGGGCTGGTCCGGATACGCGCATCGAGCGCGAGCACGGCCGCGCTGAACTGATCCGGCCGATACGACTCGTGCGGGAGGGCCTCGGCCAACGGCGCGGTCACGGGTGTCGCGTGGACGCGGGCGAGCAGCTGCCCGTACGCCCGCCACTGCCGCGCGGTCAACCCAGCCGTCCACGCCCGACCGTCGCCGACCCACGGCACCACGCTGAGCCGGTTCCCGGCCTGCTCGCTCCACAGCCACCCATCCCGGGTCCGCAGCGGACCGGCGATGCCCGCCACGCCGCTCGCGGCGAGCTGATCGGTGACCACGAGCCCGGCCGCCGTGCCGGCGCCGCTGAGCTTGACCGCGTACGCGGGCCCGGCGGCCGACTGTGCCCACCAGAGCTGCGCCGGCTGGTCCGGGTCGAAGTTCACGGTCTCGACGGCGGTCAGCTGCAGGCCGAAGTCCTGGCCCACCCAGTCGCACAGCTGTTGATCATCAACGATCGCCGCCACGACCGCACGCTGTCACGCCACGTGGCCGGTGTCACGCGATAATCAGCCGACGCACAGCAAGCGGCCCGGGTCGATGGCGGTAGCGTGGGTCGCGCATTCGACCGCACGATGAGTAGGCGGTGCTCGATGGCAACCACACGCCGGCCGACCAAGGCTGAAATCAAGCGCGCCCGGGCCGAGGCGGCTCAAGCCGCGCTGGCCCGCGCCGAACGGCGCGCCCGCAACATCCGTATCGGCGCATGGTCGGCGGCCGCGGTCGCCGCCCTGGCCATCGTGATCGTGGTGATCTCGATGGTCGGCCGCGGCAGCCCGCCCGGAGCGGCCGGTCCTACGCCCACCGGCGGCGCCTCCACGCCGGCCGCGAGCAGCGGGGTCGGGCGCGCCACCAACCCGCCGTGGAACGCGCCGGCCGACGTCCCGGCGGCGGTGACGTCGGCCGGGCTGTCGATGCTGGGTGCCGAGGGCAACGCCGTGCACATCCACACCCACCTGGACGTCATCGTCAACGGTGCCCCAGTCACCGTCCCGGCCGACATCGGCGTCGATGAGGCCCACGGGAAGATCAGCCCGCTGCACAGCCACGACCCCAACGGGGTCATTCACGTCGAGTCGCCGACCAAGCCGGCCACGTTCACCCTCGGCCAGTTCTTCGCCGAGTGGCAGGTCTCGCTCGGCATCGACCACATCGGCGGGCTGGTCGCCGACGACACCCACCACCTGAAGACGTACATCAACGGCAAGCCGTATACGGGTAACCCGGCCGACATCGTGCTCGCCGCGCACGACGAGATCGCCCTGATCTACGGCACCGACGCCCAGCAGACCAACGTGCCGAGCTCCTACGCCTGGGCCAACGGGCTCTAAGCCTCCGGATGTCCTATTGTGGATCATGCTCGTGGCCGGCGTCGTCGTGACGTCCGTGGCGATCATCCGGAACAACCGCAGGGTGCGGGTCATGACCCGCCGTCCACCCGAGGATGGCAACCATCGGGTGCCCGATAGCGCGCTGGTGTGATAACACGCTCGTGGAGACCACCGCATCGAGGAGAGCGTGAGTGATCTACAAGCTGCTCGTGGCGGCCGAGTGGGATGCCGCGCAGGCAGCCGGTGAGTACGCCGGTTCGGCGGTGGACCGGGCCGACGGCTTCATCCACCTCTCCGCCGCGGACCAGGTCGTTGAGACCGCCCGGCGCCACTTCGCCCACGTCACCGGCGCCCACGCCACCGGCCTGGTGCTGCTCGCCGTGGATCCGGATCGTCTCGGCCCGGCGCTGCGGTGGGAAGCCTCGCGCGGCGGGGCGCTCTTCCCGCACCTGTACGCGCCGCTGTCAGCCAGCGCCGTCGTCGCCAGCACGCTCCTGGCCGACGACATCGCGCCGGCCGACGCGGTCGCCGCCGTCCTGCGCCACTGATCCCAGCCACGCACGTCACCGCGCGCGCCGTACGGGCCAGGGCCGGTCCCGCGGAGATCTCGATCAGCGGCACGAAAGGTGAAGTGGCAGTGACGTGGCACTGCAACTTCCGTGCCGACAATCGCGATCATCGTCGGGCGGGTAGGGCCGATTCAGGAAAGTACCCACCACCCCCCGCACGAGACCGGGTCAGCGCGCCGAGGCCGGCCGGGCCAGGCCAGCCATCCGCACCCCGGTGTAGACGGCCGCCGCCAGGGCCACGTCGGAGAGCAGCATCAGGCCGATGGCGTAGGAGTGCTCGGTGCCATAGACCGCACCCATGATCAACGGTGGCAGGAAGCCGCCGAGCCCGCCCGCCGCCCCGACCACGCCGGTGACCGCGCCGACCTTGTCGGCCGGCGCCAGCTTGCCCACGAGCGCGAAGACCGCGCCGCTGGCCGCGCCGAGCAGGGTCGCCATGCCGAGGAAGGCGACCGTTCCGACCGGGATGAGCCCCGGTTGGAACGCCTGCACCACAGCGAGCAGCGCCACCCCCGAGAACGCCCAGACCAACACCGGCACCGGGTGCAGCCGGTCGGCGAGCCAGCCACCGATCGGTCGGGCGGCCACCGCGAGCACCACGAAGCCAGCGGTGCGCAGGGCCGCGTCGTTGGCGCTCAGGCCGTAGGCGGTGCGTAGGTACGCGGGCAGGTAGACGCTGAACGCGACGAAGCCGCCGAAGCCGACCGCGTAGAGGAAGCAGAGCTGCCAGGTGACCGGCAGGCGCGCGACCTCGGCCGTGCGCCGCAGTGGCGACCCGGTGGCCGCAGCGCGGCCCGGACCGTCGCGCAGCAACAGCGCGGCCACCGCGGCGTAGCCGGCGAGGACCGCCGCCACGAGCAGGAACGGGGCCTTGGCGCCGTACGCGTCGGCTAACCGCACCGTGGTGAAGTTGGCGATGGCGGTGCCACCCATGCCGATGCCGAAGATGCCGATCGCCGCACCGCGGCGGGCCGGGGCGAACCAGGTCGAGACGTGCGGCACGCCGACCGCGAACGCGGTGCCGCCGATGCCGAGGAAGAACCCGGTGACGATCAGTGCTGGGTAGGAGGACTGCACGAACGCGAGGACGAGCACCGGCCCGATGGTGGCCAGGCTGACGAGCGGAAACATCCGGCGGGCCCCGTAGCGGTCGGTCAGCGCGCCGACCGGGATGCGCCCGAGCGAACCGACGACCACCGGCACAGCCACCAGGAGTGACTGGGCGGCGAAGCTGAGCCCGAGCCGTTCCTTGAGGCCCGGGGCGAGTGGGCTGAGCAGCGCCCACGCCCAGAAATTCACCATGAAGCCGATCGTGGCCAGGGCCAGGTTCAGGTTGGCGCCTCGACCCAGCCCCATCGGCCCGGCCGGGGCGGCGGCTGGCGCGCGGGTGGTCTGTCTCGCCGTCATCGTCCACCTCGGACACTCGATGCGGGTGGGCCCTCCCAGCCCGGTCGGCTGGGTCGCAGCCCGGGGCGGGGCCGCGCGTCCCGGCTGCGGTAGACCACGTAGGGGCGGGTGAGGTAACCGACCGGGAAGCTGAACGCGTGCACCAGGCGGGTGAACGGCCAGAACGCCAGGAGCGCGAATGCCGCCAGGACGTGCAGCTGGAAATCGCGGGGCACCCCCGCCATCAGCTCCGGCTGGGGCTGCAGCACGAAGATCGACCGCAACCACGGCGAGACGGTCTCGCGGTAGTCGTAGCCGTCGCCGAGCAGGTTGGCCCGCACGGTGGCGAGCAGGCCGAGCAGGATGGTGCCAGCCAGGACCGCGTACATCGCCTTGTCGTTACGGGTGGTGGCGGTGAAGACCGGGCCGACAAGGCGGCGGCGGGCGATGAGGACGGCCATGCCGACCACGGTGAAGATGCCGGCGATCGTGCCGAGGAAGACCGCCATCAGGTGGTACGTGTGCTCGCTGATGCCGACCGTCTCGGTCCAGGCCTTCGGCACCAGCAGGCCGCCGACGTGACCGAGCAGCACCAGCAGCACTCCGAAGTGGAACATCGGCGAGCCCCACCGCAGGATCGTCGTCTCGTAGAGCTGCGAGGACCGGGTGGTCCAGCCGAACTTGTCGTAGCGATAGCGCCACAGCGTGCCGAGCACGAACACGACCAGCGTGGCGTAGGGCACGATGGTCCAGAGCAGGATGTTCACCGGCGACCTCCCGGGGCGAGCGCGAAGGGCTGCAGGCCAACCTCCTCGCGGGGCGGCCCGCTGCGGGCCAGCGCGACCGCCGCGACCAGATCGGCCCGGCTCGCCGGCGGCAGCAGGACCCGGACCGCGTCGATCGCGTGCCGGTAGACCGAGCCGCACCCGTCCAGCGCCTGCGCGAGCAGATCCAGGCCGATGCGGTGGCGACGAAGCAGCACCCAAGCCGGTTCGCCGGCCGCGGCGGCCAGGTGGAGCACGGCCGGCAGGAAGTCGGGCAGCTCACCGCCGTCGATCGCGTAGCCGGCGGCGGCGTAGGCGCGAGCGAACTCCACCAACGCCGCACCGCGCTCGCGGGTGTCGCCGGCGGTGTAGTAGGTCAGGTACAGGCAGCACCGCCGGCGCAGGTCGAACAGCTCGACGTACTCGCTGGCCAGCGCGCCCGGGTCGGTCCGCACCCGGTGGTCGTGCACGCGGCCCAGCGACCCGGCCAGCTCGGCCGGCAGCTCGGCCAGCGCCGCGGCGATGGTCGGCAACGCGGCGAGGGCGGAGTCGTCCGGGTACTGCAGCAGCAACGCCGCTGCCTTGGCCGCCACCGCCCGAACGTGCGGGCTCATTGGTCGTCCTCCTTGCCGTCGTGCTCGCTGCGCTCGCTCCTCGCGCTCGCGGACCGTGGCGGGAAGAGCCCTTCCGGCCGGCCCTTGCCATCCCAGTTGAGCAGGTTGATCCGGGCCCGGCGCGGATCGGCAGGGTCGGCGAAGGTGTCGCTGCGTTGACGGTCGGCCAACGCGTGGAAGTTCTCCACCGCGATCGGTGTGGGCCGCCCGGACGCCTCGCCGAACGGGCCCGAGCCACCCATGCCGGGCCCGCCCTCGTAGTCCAGGCTGCAGCCGGTGGCGAGCTCCTCCAGGCCGTGCGCGGTCTCCGCATGCGCGGCCGGAATGACGTAGCGCTCCTCGTACTTGGCGATCGCCAGCAACCGGTACATGCGCTCCATCTCGGCGCCGGTCAGGCCGACCGCGGCGGCGATCGACTCCTCCCGCGGCTCACCGAGGTTGATCCGGCGCTGGTACGCGCGCATCGCGGCCAGGCGCCGCAGCACCGCCGTGACCGGAGCCGGGTCGCCCGCGGTGAAGAGTTCGGCCAGGTAGGCCACCGGGATGCGCAGCGCGTCGACCGCCCCGAAGAGGTTGCTCACGTCCTCGCCGTCGTGGCCGGTGTCACGCAACGCATCGACCACTGGGGACAGTGGCGGGATGTACCAGACCATCGGCATGGTGCGGTACTCCGGGTGCAACGGCAGCGCCACCTCGTAGCGCATGATGAGGTCCCAGATCGGCGAGCGTTGGGCCGCTTGGATCCAGTCCTCCGGGATGCCGCTGCCGCGGGCCGCGGCAATCACCGTCGGGTCGTTCGGGTCCAGGAAGACCGATCGCTGCGCGGCGTAGAGGTCGGTCTCCGCCGCCACCGCCGCCGCCGCACCGACCCGGTCGGCGTCGTAGAGCAGCAGGCCGATGTAGCGCAGCCGGCCCACGCACGTCTCCGAACAGACCGTTGGGATGCCGATCTCCACCCGCGGGAAGCAGAACGTGCACTTCTCCGCCTTGCCCGTCCGGTGGTTGAAGTAGATCTTCTTGTACGGGCAGCCGGTCACGCACATCCGCCAACCGCGGCAGCGGTCCTGATCGACCAGGACGATGCCATCCTCGCTGCGCTTGTAGATCGCCCCGGACGGGCAGGAGGCGGCGCAGGACGGGTTGAGGCAGTGCTCGCAGATGCGGGGCAGGAAGAAGAGAAACGCCTTCTCGTACTCAAGCTTGACCGCCCCGGAGACCTGGGCCAGCACCGGGTCGCCGGCCGCGATCTCGTTGCCGCCGGCGAGCGAGTCGTCCCAGTTGGCGCTCCAGGAGACCTTGGTGTTCTCGCCGGAGATGAGTGACTTGGGCCGGGCCACCGGCGAGGTCGCCGACGGCGGTGCCGTGAGCAGATGCTCGTACTCGTACGTCCAGGGCTCGTAGTAGTCGGCAATGGTGGGTAACTTCGGGTTGGCGAAGATCGTGTGCAGGCGGCGCAGCCGCCCGCCCGAGCGGGGGCGCAGCCGGCCCCGCCGGGTCCGCACCCAACCGCCCTGCCACCGCTGCTGGTC
>JBLNGJ010000038.1:0-6121 GCA_050264675.1 Micromonosporaceae bacterium | reverse complement strand
GCATCGACCAGATCGACGACCTGATCTCGGCGACGGGCCAGACACCGCAGGTGAACCAGATCCCGTGGAGCCCGTTCCGCTCCGACGCCGACCTGCTCGCCGCGAGCCGCTCGCGCGGTGTGGTCGTCGAGGGCTACAGCCCGTTCAAGCTGAGCAGCCTCCGCGATCCCGTGCTCGTCGAGGTGGCCGACGCCCACGGGGTGACGCCAGCACAAGTGATCATCCGCTGGCACGTGCAGCACGGGGTGGTCGTCATCCCGAAGTCGGCCACGCCGGAACGCATCGCGGCCAACCTCGACGTCTTCGGCTTCGAACTCAGCGTCGAGGAGATGGCCCGCATCGACCGCCTCGGCGGCTGAGATCGCTGACGGTCCAAGCTCGGAGACGTCAGCGCTCGGAGACGTCAGCGCTCGGGGAAGAACGTATGCAGCAGCGCGGCGCAGTCGGCCTCGAGCACGCCGCCGTAGACCTCCGGTCGGTGGTTGAGGCGTGGATCGCGTACGACGTCCCAGAGCGAGCCGACGGCGCCGGTGCGCGGCTCCCACGCCCCGAAGACGACCGCCTCGACCCGGGCCAGCACGAGCGCGCCGGCGCACATGGTGCAGGGCTCGATGGTGACCACCAGCGTGCAGCCCGACAGGCGCCAGCTGCCCAACCGTTCGCCGGCTCGCCGCAGGGCGAGGATCTCGGCGTGGGCGGTGGGGTCGCCGGTGCGCTCGCGCTCGTTGTGGGCGGCGGCCAGCTCATCACCATCGGGGCCGTAGACGACCGCGCCCACCGGCACATCGACACCCGGGGCGCCGGCGACACCAAGGACACCGGCGACACTATGGACGCCAGCGACGCCGGACGAGCCCGACGAGGCCAGCTGTAGGGCCCGGCGCATCCAGGCCTCGTGCCGTTCGCGCCGCCCGGTCAACGGGCGGTCACTCCCGCAGCTCCTCGACCTCGTCGCGGCAGCCGATCGCCTTGCACACCTCGGCGGTGAGATCGCTGGGCAGCAGGCCCTCGTAGGCGCAGAGCGCGAGCAGCCGGCTGGCCGGCACCCCGAGGTCGGCGAGCAGGTCGTAGTCGCCGACCGGGTCGGCGTCCGAGGGCGGGGTGGAGTCGGCGACGGAGTCGTCGTCGGTCGCCTCGACGACGTCCAGATCAGGCACCGTCTCCTCGATCTCGCCGAGCAGCATCGCGCCGAGCCGCGACTCCTCGGCGAAGGCGGCGTCCGAGCCGAAGACGCGCAGGTCCCCGTCCTCATCCAGGCGGACGATCACCAGGTAGGCATCGTCGGACTCGACGAAGAGCAGCGACACATCGGCGTCGGGCTCGACCTCGCGCAGCCGGTCGGCCACGTCTTCCACGTCGGAGGCCCCGGTCAGCGAAAGCTCGGACGCCGACCACTTGTCGGCCCGCCGCACGGCGGCGGCAGCAAAGTAGGACACGGTCCCCCCGAACGACTCTGGCACCCGACCATCACAACGAATGATCATGGGGTGGGCCACCCGCCGGCCACCTCAGCCAGCCAGGCGCCGCCGCAGCTCGATGAGCCCACGGATCCGCTCGCCCGGGACTCGACCGGGCGGCACGCGCTCGCGTACCGCCTTGGCACCGGCGAGCTCCGCGAGCAGCTGAAGGCGCCGACGGCGTCGGTCAGCATCCAACCGCTGCAGCTTGACACCCATGTCGCCGAGGGTGCCTCGTTCACGCTCCGCAGTCAAGGCCGACCACTGATTGCCGCACCCTCGATTACTACTAGCAACGAAAAGCCTCGTCGACCCGCGATTCGGGCGGCCTCGCCACACAGGGTGAACGCCGCATTACCACAAGGGCCACCCGGTCGTTGCCCAGCGTACGATCACCACGATCCAGGCAACCGCGAACCCGAACCCGGCCGCGATGGCCACACCGGTGGCCACGCCGCGGTCGCCGACCCGCATGAGCGCGGCGGCCACAAGCCACGCCACTGCTGCGGCGAAGAAGGTGAGCCAGGCATATCCGCGAGCACTCGAGGCGAAGAGACCGAAGAGCAGCAGCCACACCGAGGCCACTCCGGCACCGATCGCGACCGGAGCCAGCCGCACCGGATGCGGCTCGCGGTAGGTCGGTCGTTGCGGTCCGGAGGGGAACAGGCCCGAGGGCCGGAAAGACAACCCGCTCGCCACACGAAAAGCCTAGGCGCCGCCGCCGTGTGGCCGTCGGGACTCGCCGATCGGTCACCGCGACACGCCGTGCCCCTGGGGCCGACGGCATGAACATTGCGGTGATCGGCATGGGGCTCATCGGCGGCTCGCTGCTGCGAGCCCTGGCCGCGGCCGGTCATGCGATGACCGGGTTCGACACCGATCCGGCGACGCGGGCGATGGGACGCACCGGGGCCGCGCTGGCGCCGAAGGACTCGACCTGGCTGGTGTGTCCGTCCATCCCCGACGCTGTCGCCACGGCCGAACTGGTGGTGATCGCGACCCCGCTGCCCGCGGTCGCCGGCGTGCTGAACCAGGTCGCCGGAGCCGGCTACACCGGCCTAGTCACCGACGTGGTGTCGGTGAAGGTCCCGCTGCGCCGACTCGCCGCCCACCACCTGCGCGGCGGCGGTCAGCGACTGGCCGGGTTCGTCGGCGGTCATCCCCTGGCCGGCCGGGAGACGGCCGGGTTCGCCGCCACCGATCCAGCGCTGTTCGCCGACTGCGCCTGGGCGCTCTGCCTGGACGAGGAGACCGACGTGGACGAGTGGCTCACCGTGGCCGACCTGCTCACCGGTGTGCGGGCGCGGGTCGTGCCCACCACCGCGGCCGATCACGACCGGGTTGTCGCGGCCGTCTCGCACGTGCCCCACCTGGTCGCGACGGCACTGGCCACCCTCCTCACCGATCCGCTCACCGCGACCCTGGCCGCCGGTTCGTTCCGGGACGGCACCCGGGTGGCCGCGCGCTCACCCGACCTCATCGGTGCGATCTGCGGCGGAAACGCCGGCCCGGTGCAGACGGCACTTGACACCGTCCTCGCCGAGCTGGAGAACGCCGCCTCGGCCCTGGAGAGCGACGATCCCATCTCCGCGGTACGGGACTGGGCCGCGCCGGCCCACGCCCTGCGCACGTCCTGGCCGCGCGGGCGCGGTACGCCGACCGTTCTGCCGGCCACCAGACCCGACCTGCTGGAGCTCGGCGTGCACGGCGGGTGGGTCACCGCCGTCGCCGCCGACCGGCACACGGTTATTGCGGTGCGTCCGCTCGGGTCACCGGGGTCGGGCGGATCACTCGACGATCGGTGACAATCGCCGTCACCAGCGTGTGCGGGGTCACGTCGAAGGCCGGGTTCACCGCACCCGACCCAGCCGGCGCGACCGGCACGCCCGCGAAGCCGAGCACCTCGGCCGGGTCGCGATCCTCGATCGGCACGTGGTCGCCGGCGGCGGTAGCTTCATCTACTGTGGACTCTGGCGCCACCACGAGGAACGGGATGCCGGCGGCCCGGGCGCCGAGCGCGTGCGCGTACGACCCGACCTTGTTCACCACGTCACCGTTGGCGCAGATGCGATCGGCCCCGATGATGACCGCATCGACCTCGCCGCGGGCCATCAGGAACGGGCCGGCCCCGTCCACCGCCACCCGGTGCGGGATGCCGAGCTGCCCCAGCTCCCAGGTGGTCAACCGGGCGCCCTGCAACAGCGGGCGGGTCTCGCTCGCGATGACCGCGCCGAGCCGCCCGCGGCGATGCAGTTCGACCACGACGCCCAGCGCCGTGCCGCCGGTCACCGTGGCCAGCCCGCCGGTGTTGCAGTGGGTGAGCAGGCGTGGCCGCGGGCCGCACAGCTCGCTCACCAGGTCGGCCCCGCGCTCGGCCATCGCCGCCGAGGACGCGATCTCCGCGTCGCGCAGGGCAAGCGCGGCCGCGAGCACGGCATCGGGCCCGTCGGGCACGGCGGCCGCGGCCAGCCGTACGCCGCGGGCCAGGTTCACCGCGGTCGGCCGGGCCGCCTCGAGCCGCCCGATGGCCGCGGCCAGCGCCGGCTGATCGGCCGAGAGGGAACGGGCCGCCAACGCCACCCCGAACGCGCCGGCCACGCCGATGGCCGGCGCTCCCCGGACGGCCAGGCGGGCGATCGCCTCGACGACCTCGTCCACTGTGCACAGGTTCAGGTACCGCTCCTGCGCGGGCAAAGCCGTCTGGTCGATGATCACGACCGCACCGTCCACCCAGTCGACCGTGCGCACGCCTGCACGGTACCGCGCCGGCGACGCCGCCCAGCCCGCCGATCATGAACTTAGGTCCCTTGTCGGCGGCGTGTCACGTCCGCCAGCTCATGATCACGGCGATCAAACTGCGGCGAGATCGACGCCCATCGCCGCCAGGCAGACCTGCACCGTGACCACGTCGGGAGGCTCGGCCAGCAGCAGCGTGACCAGTGGCCCGACGTCGAGCTCGTCGCCGTTGCGGCCGATCACCGGCGGCGCCGGGGGGTGGCCGGGCCGGGCCGCGCCGGCATCGACCATCGCGATCACGATCAGGTCGCGCAGCCCGGTGGAGAAGCGGTCACCGGGCCCGGAGCCGGCCGCCACGGCCCGCGCTAGGTCGTCGCGTCGACCGCCCTCGATCAGCTCGAGCACGGTGCCGAGACCACCGGTGGGCCGACCGGCCAGCCGGGCCGCAGCCTGGTCGAGCGCGCGGGCGGGGGTGAGTTTGGCCTCGTCCGGGGCGGCGACGGCTCTAGCCGGCTTGTCCCGTGCCCGGGCCACGTAGCGGCCGGCCACCGCGAGCGCCAGCCCGATGAGGACGACGAGCGCGACGATGCCCACGGTCACACTGCCGTGCCCCCACCCGGCGAGCGGCCCCATCGTCGCGCCAACCCCCACCGTGCTTCCTTTCCGCACGCGGCGCACCGTTTCCGGACGCGGCCTTGTGCTCGCCGACCGTAGCAGGTGGCCGCCAGCGCTAGGCTCGACCGCGTGGCTGCCCGGGATCCCTTGGCCGACCTGCGCCAGATCGCGTTCTTGTTGGAGCGGGCCAACGAAGCGTCGTACCGGGTGCGCGCCTTCCGCACCGCCGCCGCGGCCCTGGCGAACCTCACCCCGGCCGAGGTCTCGACCCGGGCGGCGGCCGGCACGCTCACCGATCTCGGCGGGGTGGGCGACGTGACCGCCCGGTGCGTCGCCGAGTCGCTCAGCGGGGAGGAGCCGGTGTACCTGCGCCGGCTGCTCGCCACCGAGGGTTCCGACGTCGATCAGGTCGCGATGGCCCTGCGCCAGGCGCTGCGCGGCGACTGCCACGCCCACTCGGACTGGTCCGACGGCGGCTCGCCGATCGAAGAGATGGTCACCACCGCGATCGCGCTGGGCCACGAGTACCTGGTGCTCACCGACCATTCGCCCCGGCTCACCGTGGCGCGTGGGCTCAGCGCCGAGCGCCTGCGCGAACAGCTCGACGTGGTGGCCGCGCTCAACGCCACGCTGACCGCGAACGAGGTGGCGTTCCGGCTGCTGACCGGCATCGAGGTGGACATCCTCGCCGACGGCTCGCTCGACCAGGAGGAGTCACTGCTCGCGCGGCTCGATGTGGTGGTCGGATCGGTCCACAGTGGCCTGCGCGACGACTCCGGGACGATGACCCAGCGGATGGTGGCGGCGGTGGCCAACCAGCACCTGGACATCCTCGGCCACTGCACCGGCCGCAAACTGGTCCCGGCTTCCGCCGGCGGAGCCGGCAACGGCGGCACAGCCGGCGGAGCCGGCAAAGGCGGCACCGCCGGCGGAGCCGGCAAAGGCGGCACAGCCAGCGGAGCCGGCAAAGGCGGCACAGCCAGCAGCGGCGGTGACCGGGCCCACCGGGGCGGTCGCGGGCGCCCGGAGAGCCAGTTCGATGCGGCCACGGTCTTCGCCGCCTGCCGCCAGCACGACAAGGCGGTCGAGATCAACTGCCGGCCGGACCGCCTCGACCCGCCGAAGCGGCTGCTACGGCTGGCGGTCGAGGCAGGGTGCCGCTTCAGCATCGACACCGACGCGCACGCGCCCGGCCAGCTGGACTGGCTCGACAACGGCTGCGACCGGGCGGCGCTGTGCGGAGTCGACCCAGCGACCGTGGTCAACACGTGGACGGTTGACGACCTGCTCAGCTGGGCGGGCAGCCACGCGTG
>JBLNGJ010000037.1:0-3606 GCA_050264675.1 Micromonosporaceae bacterium | reverse complement strand
CAGCACGGTGATGAACGGCGGGATCGGCAGCCCCGGGTTGACCAGCGTGGCGAACTCGCCCAACTGCTCCCCGCCGCGCACCTTCACCGCCCCGACCTCAGTGATCCCGCGTTGGTCCGGCACACCGCCGGTCGTCTCGAGGTCGAGCACGACGAACGTGACCTCGCGCAGCGGCGTGCCGATCTCGGTGAGGCTCAGCTGGGCGTACGCGGGGCCGGCGGGCACACAATGCACGTTAGAACGGAGGTACGACACAGTCACGCGTCCCCAGCCGGCCAGCCTCGTCTCGAAGATCGCCGTCGGCGGTACAAACGCGCACTCAGACAGCACATTTTTACCGCAAACGGCAAACTTGGGTGGTCTGGGCGCCCAACAGCGATCTCGGGTGTCCACCCGCTGGGTCGGTGCGTGGGGGTGGGGGCGGTGGGAGACTGGGTTTTATGCCGGATCAAGACCGCGCCTCGGGGGACACCGCCGAGGAGCCGGTCGCCCCTGACCTCGGCCCGGCCGGGCTCGAGCTGGATCCGGCCGCTCCTGGCGGGGATCCGGCGGCCCCGGACGCAGAGCCCGTGCTCTCCTCGTCCGTGCGCCAGCGCATCGTCGCGCTTGCCGCGGCGGCGATGAGCGGCCTCACCCTCGACGAGATCCCGGTGCCTTTGCGCCGAGTGGCGAAATTCGCCCCGAACCGCCGGGCCCGGCTCGGTGGTGGGTCGATCGCCGCCCAGCTGGCGAACGACCCGCTCTTCCGCCAACGCGTCGGTAGCCGGGTGGTGGCCGAGACCGGCGAGCTGGGTAGCGCCGTGCAGGAGGGCGTACCTCCGGCGGCGGCGGACCCGGTCGAGGTGGCCGCCATCGCGTACCTGGCCCGCCCGGAGGGCTGGCGGGGGCTGGTGGAGGAGGCGGCCGAGTCGGCCCGCTTCGACGCCGAGACCGCCGTGGTGAACAGTCGGGTCGCGGCGGCGGAGCACCGGGCCCAGCGGGCCGAGCACGAGCGGGCCGTGGCCCGGGTCGAGGCCGAGAAGCTGCGAGACGAGCTGTCCCGGCTGCGTACTGAGGCCGGTGCGCTCAAGGACGAGTTCCGGGCGGTGCAGAAGAGCCTGCGCGAGACCCAGGCGCGGGAGCGCAAGGCGGCCGATGTGCTCGCCACCGAGCGCGGCCGGGCCACCCGCGCGGCGGCCGACGCCGACGCCGAGCTGCGCCGGCTGCGGGCGAAGCTGGCCGAGGCGGAACTCGCGGCGTCGGGAATCCGGGCCGCGGCCAAGGAGGCGCGCTCGGTCGACGACGCGCGGTTGTGGCTGCTGCTGGAGACGATCGGGCAGGCCGCGGTCGGCCTCAAGCGCGAGCTCGCGCTGGAGCCGGCGACCCTGCTGCCGGCCGACCACTTGGCCCAGACGGCCGCGGAACGGCCGGGCGGCGCCGGCCCGGGCCGGGCGCGGGCGCTCCATGCCGACGATCCCGCCCGCCTCGACCAGTTGCTCGCCCTGCCGAAGGCCCACCTCGTCGTGGACGGCTACAACGTCACCAAGCGCGGCTTCGGCGACGTGTCCCTCGAGCAGCAACGGGTGCGGCTGGTCAACGGGATCGGCGGCCTGGCCGCGCAGACCGGCGCCGAGGTGACCGTCGTCTTCGACGGGGCGGAGAAGCTCGTCGCGCTGCCCGGGGTCCCACGCGGGGTGCGGGTCCTGTTCAGTCGGAAGGGTCAGACCGCCGACGAGCTCATCCGCCAACTCGTCCGCGCCGAACCACCGGGGCGCCCGGTCGTCGTGATCTCCTCCGACAAGGAGGTCATCGACGGCGTACGCCGGCACGGCGCCTACCCGCTCGGGGCAGACGCCCTGCTGCGGCGGCTCTCCCGTTCCTGACCGGGTCCGGAGCGCATCCGCGGGTACGGTGTGCCCCATGGTTCCTACCACGCGGGTCTGGGCCGCAATCGCACTCGGGGGCCTGACGCTCGCCCTGGTCGTGGTGGCGCTAACGCGGGTGCCGTGGTCGGCTCCGCCCGCGCCACGCGCCGACCAGCTGGCGGCCCTGCGCGACATGCCCTCCGACGCGGTCGCCCGGGGTCGCGAGTTTCACGCCGCGCTCCGCCCGGGCTCCTACGGCGCCCTCGTACTGGGTCTCGTGATCGCGCTCGTGCTGGGGCTGACGCCGTTGGGAGCCCGTCTGGTGGAGCTGGCCGGCCGCCCGTTCGGTGGCAACTGGGCGGCGCAGGCGCTGCTCGGCGGGTTCGCCGTGGTCTTCCTGGGGGAGCTGCTCGCCCTGCCGTTCGCCGCCTGGCGGGAGACCGTGCTGCGACGGTACGGGCTATCGACGCAGACCTGGGGCTCGTGGACGGTGGACCTGCTCAAGGCGTACGCGATCGGGGCCGTGATCGGTGCCGTGACGCTGCTCGGCTTCTACGGCGTCGCGCGGCTCGCCCCCCGGTGGTGGTGGGTCTGGGTCGCGGCGGGCGCGGCCGGCCTCACGGTGCTGTTCAGCTTCGTCTTCCCCGTGCTCGTCGAGCCGGTGTTCAACAAGTTCACGCCGATGCCGGCCGGCGACCTGCGGGACCGGCTCATCGCGATGGCGGAGCGGGACGGCGTACCGGTCAAGGACGTGCTCGTGGCGGACGCCTCGCGGCGGACGACGGCGCTCAACGCCTACGTGTCGGGGCTGGGGCCCACCCGGCGGATCGTGGTCTACGACACGCTGCTGCGTGAGGCCCCGCCGGACGAGGTGGAGGCCGTGGTCGCGCACGAGCTCGGCCACGCGAAGGACAACGACGTCATCACCGGGACCATCATCGGTGCGCTCGGGGCGGCGGCCGCCGTCTGCGCGGTCTACCTGCTCGGCTCGTGGACGTCGTTGCTGCGCCGGGCCGGCGTGGAGTTGGTGACCGATCCGCGTTCGGTGGCGTTGTTGCTCGCGATGGCGGCCCTCGCCGGACTGGTCGCGGCACCCGTGCAGAGCCTCGTGTCCCGCCGGATCGAGGCGCGAGCCGACGCCCACGCGCTGGCGCTCACCAACGACGCCGCCACGGCCGAGGCGATGGAGCGCCGGCTCGCCCAGACCAACCTCGCCGACGTCGACCCGAACCGGTTCGAGTACTTCATGTTCGCCTCGCATCCCTCGGTCGTCGAGCGGATCGCGGCCGCCCGGGCCTTCGCGCGGGGCGCCCGTTGAGCCGGACTCTGCTCATCACGAACGACTTTCCGCCGCGACCGGGCGGCATCCAGCAGTTCGTGCACAACCTGGCCGTGCGGCAGCCCGCGGGCTCGCTGGTGGTCTACGCGTCCCGCTGGCGCGGTTGGGACAAGTTCGACGCCGACCAGCCGTTCCCGGTCATCCGGGAGGACACGACCGTGCTGCTGCCGACCCGGGCGGTGGCGCGGCGCGCGGCCGAGATCGCCCGCCGGCACGGTTGTGACACGGTCTGGTTCGGCGCCGCGGCACCGCTCGGGCTGCTCGCGGCCGGACTGCGCGAGCGGGCGTCGATCACCCGGGCGGTCGGGCTGACCCATGGTCACGAGGTCGGCTGGGCGGCGTTGCCGGGCGCCCGGGAGTTGCTGCGGCGGATCGCGCGCGGGGTCGATGTGCTGACCTACCTCACCGAGTACCAGCGGGTCC
>JBLNGJ010000036.1:0-4049 GCA_050264675.1 Micromonosporaceae bacterium | reverse complement strand
GTCGACCACTGGACCACCCGATTGGCCGGCGCGCCCGACCGGTTGGAGCTGCCGGCCGACCACCCGCGGCCGGCGGTGATGAGCATGCGCGGTGCGGCGCCGCGGATCAAGATCGCGGCCGAGCTGTCCCGCGCGCTGCGCGCGTTCAGCCGGCAGCGCCGAGTCTCGCTGTTCTCCACTATGTACGCCGCCTTCGCCGCCCTGCTGTACCGGTACACCGGGCAACAGGATCTGCTGGTGGGCACCGGGGTGGCGAACCGGAGCCGGCCCGAGCTCCAACCGCTGCTTGGCATGATCGTCAATACGGTGATCCTGCGGACCCGGGCGACCGGCCAGATGTCCTTCGTGGACCTGCTCGATCAGGTGCATGGAACCGTGGTCGACGCGCTGGCCTGGTCGGACACCCCAGTGGACGCGGTGATTGACGCGATCGGGCCGGCCCGCGACCCGTCGCGGATCCCGCTGTTCCAGGTCATGTTCAGCTTCCACGACTCCGCCGTGCCCGACCTGGACTTCGGCGGGCTCACCGGTTCGGTCAAGGAGCGCACGAACGGCTCAGCCAAGACCGACCTCAACGTGATCGTGATACCGCGGGGGGCACAGCGGGTCGGCCGGGCGTCCCGCCCGGAGGACGACGACCTGACCCTGATCTGGGAGTACTCGACCGACCTGTTCGACGAGTCCACCATGTCCCGGATGGTGGCGCACTACCTGAACCTGCTCGCCGATGCACTGTCCAGACCGGACGCGACGATCGAGGAGCTGCGGCTGATCACGGACGATGAGTCGAGGCTGCTCGAGCACTGGAGCCGTGGGCCCGCGGTGCTCGACACCGAGCCGGGCCCGACGATCCCCGCCCTGTTCGCGGCCCGGGTGGCCGAGGACCCCGACGCCACGGCCGTGGTGTTCGGCACCGGATCCATGACCTACGCGGAGCTGGACCGGCGCAGCAACGCCCTGGCCTGGGGGCTGCGCCGCCGCGGGGTGGGTGCGGATGTTCCGGTCGCGGTGGCGATCGAGCGCGGCACCGACCTCGTCGTGGCCCTGCTGGCCGTGCTGAAGGCCGGCGGCGCGTACCTGCCGATCGACGAGGGCAGCCCGGCCCCCCGGGTGGCTGCCATGATCGCCGCTGCGCAGGCCCCGCTGCTGCTGGTCACCCAGACCACCGACCGCCCCGAGTTGCCCGGGGTGGACATCGTCGATGCCGAGTCCACCGATGCCGCCGACGAGCGTGCGGCGCCGCCGGACCTTGCCCATCCGCTGAGCCTGGCCTACATCAGCTTCACCTCGGGCTCCACCGGCGTGCCGAAGGGCGTCGCCGTTCCACACTCGGCCGTCATCCGGCTCATCAGCGACCCGACCTTCGCCCGGCTCGGTCCCGGCCAGCGGTTGCTGCACCTTGCTCCGGTCGCCTTCGATGCGTCCACATGGGAGATCTGGGGCGCGCTGCTCACCGGCGCCACCGTCGTGATCGCGCCACCCGGCCCGCTCGGGCTGCCCGAGGTGGCCGCGCTCCTACGTACCGCAGAGGTCACCGTCGCCTGGCTGACCGCCGGGCTGTTCCACCAACTGGCCGAGGCGGACATCGACGCCATCGCCGGCGTCCCCGTCGTCCTCGCCGGAGGCGACGCGCTCAACCCGAACACCGTCCGCGCGGTGCTCGCGACCCGCCACGGTCGGCCACTGGTCAACGGGTACGGCCCGACCGAGAACACCACCTTCACCACGTGCCACGTCATGACCGACCCGGTTCCGGTCGGGGCGACGGTGCCGATCGGCTGCCCGATCCAACACACCACCGTGCACGTCCTCGACCGGCGCGGGCAGCACGTGCCGATCGGCGTGACCGGCGAGCTGTTCACCGGCGGGGACGGCCTCGCCCGCGGCTACATCGGGAATGCTTCGGCCACCGCGCGGGCCTTCGGGCCCGATCCGTTCGGGTGCGGCGCCCGCCTGTACCGGACCGGCGATCTGGCCCGCTGGCGCGCGGACGGGACCCTCGAATTCGCGGGCCGGGCCGACGACCAGATCAAGGTCCGTGGCTTCCGGGTCGAGCCCGGCGAGGTCGCGACGGTTCTCCGTTCGCATCCGAACGTGGGCGACTCGGTCGTCCTCGTGGCGGGCCAGGGCGCGCAGCGGCACCTGATCGGCTACGTGACACCGGCGGACGGTGTCGATGTCAGCGCCTTGCGGCCGGCGCTGCTGCGCGACTTCCTGGTCGGCCGCCTACCCGAATACCTGATACCAACCGGGTTCCAGGCCATCGACCGGTTCCCACTCAACGCCAACGGCAAGGTCGATCGGGCCGCACTGCCCGCACCCGAAATCCAGGCGCGCGGGCCGGTCACTCCGCCACGGGGAGCCACCGAGGAGCGGCTGGCCGATACCTGGCGGCGGCTGCTGCCCGCCGACGGCCCGTACGGGGGCGAAATCGGCCGCGAGGATAGCTTCCTGGCCCTCGGTGGTAACTCCCTTCTGGCGGCGCGCCTGATGTTCCGGATCCGCGAGGTGTTCGACGTTGAGCTGCGCATGGCCACCTTCTACGAGAAACCCACGCTCGTCGCCTGTGCCGCCGCGATCGACGCCGCCCGCGACCGGGTCGCGACCGGTGCACCCCGATCAACCACCGCGCCGGCCACCATCGGCCGCCGGGACCGCAGCGCCTATCGCGCACACGCCCGGCAGCCGGCGCCGGACCGGCGTGGGCCCGCGCCGCATCTGGTTGGGCTAAGCGGCGACTGGGCACTGTGGCGGACGGTGTGCCTGCGTGGTGCCGGCCTCCCTATCCGCCTGCTCGCCGCGCTGGGAGACAGCGGCCTGGCCGAGGCCGCCGACGCCGTCATCGCCGCGGGTGAGGCCGATGCGGATGCCCGGGACCGCGCCGGCGCCGCCTACGCCGCCGAGTTCGCGGTGGCGGTCCGGCGGCTGTCCGCCAACCTGTACGAGGCGGCCAACCGGCCGGATCTGCGGGAAGCGGTCGCCTGGCAGAACCGCCACGCGCTGGCGACCGGCATCGACAACGTGGTGCGCCGCGGACCCGAGCCGGGCAAGCGCAAAGGCAAGAGCCGGCAGCACGAGACGCTCGTGGCGAGCTACCTGCAGCGCTACTGCGCGAAGAACGACACCATCGGCTTCTTCGGCCCGGTGGGCTGGTCGTGGATCGACGATGGCTCCGGCGTCCGCATCACCCATGCGGCGCCGGGGCACGCCCTCGCGGCCCGCGTGACCTACCTGGAGGGGTGGGCCCTGCGTGCGCTCATGGCCGACCACACCGCCGCGCTGCGTCCCTGGCTGGTGCCCCGGCGGATGCCGTTCGTCGGACTCGACGGCCCTCTGCTGCACCTGCCGCTGGCACCGCCGGTGCCGCTGACGCCGGCCGAGGCGGCGGTCATGCGGGCCAGCGACGGCATCCGCGACGCGGGTGAAGTCGCGGCCGTGGTGCTCGCCGACCCCTCGTCCGGGCTCAGCTCCGTCGGCGAGGTTTTCGCGGTGTTGGGACGGCTGGCCGACAGCCACCGCCTGGCCTGGCACGTCGACGTGGCACCGCAGGACATCCGGCCCGAGCGCGCCATCCGGACACTGCTGGCGCGGGTGACCGACGACGGTGTCCGGGAGCCGGTGGAGAAGGCGCTGGACGAGTTGACCGCCGCCCGCGACGATCTGGCCAGCGCGGCCGGCGACGGTGATCGGGTGGCCAGCGCCATGGCCAGCCTGGAGACGACGTTCACCCGCCTGACCGGCCGTCCGGCCACCCGGCGCGCGGGCGAGGTCTATGCCGGCCGGACCCTCGTCTACGAGGAGTGCCTGCGGGGCGACACCGTCCGGCTGGGGATGGACAGCTTCGATGGCATCCGCGATGCGTTGACGCTGGTGCTCGACAGCTCGCGGTGGTTCGTCACGGCCTGCGGCGCGATGTACGCGTCCTACTTCGACCGGGCCTTCCGGGAGCGGGCCGTCGCGCTCGGCACCGACGTCGTGCCGTTGGCCGACCTCTGGCTGATCGTCAACGACGCGCTGTTCGACCAGCCATCGTGGCTCATCGAGCCGGT
>JBLNGJ010000035.1:0-6194 GCA_050264675.1 Micromonosporaceae bacterium | reverse complement strand
CCCCGTCCGCGTCCCGCCATCGCCGGCAGGAACCGGTGCGCCAGGGCGAGCGGCATGCCGCAGTTGAGGTCCAGCGCCCGCCGGGTCTGTGCTGGGTCGAGGTCGAGGAATGCGCCGATGGGTGAGTAGGCGGCGTTCGCCACGACCAGGCCAACCTCGCGACCGTCGGCCGCGGCCGCGACGGCCTCGATGCCTTCTGGTGTGGCCAGATCGGCGACGACGGTCACGGCGGCGGTGGGCAGCCGGTCGGCGAGCGCGGTCAGCGGTTGCGCTCGGCGGGCCACCAGGATCAGGTCGAGCCCGCGGGCCGCGAGCGCCTCCGCGAAGGCGGCACCGAGACCCTCCGACGCTCCGGCCACGACCGCCCACGGCCCGTAGCGCTGACGGAACCGGCTCATACCGCTGCCGCGGCGACCGAGGCGTCGACGCGGGCCGGACGGCTGAACGGGTGGTCGTGGCGCATCCGCCAGATCATGGCGACCGGCATCAGCAACCACGGCAGGTTCAGCGCCAGCACGAACGGGAAGTTCGGGGCCGGCGTCACGCCGTACCGTTCGTCCATCAAGATGATCAACACATTGGCCAGCATGGTGCCCGACCACACCAGCGCCGGCACCCGGATCCAGTCCCGACCCCGCACGAACGCATACAGCGCGCTGAGGTAGAAGGGCCCGAAGAAGAGGACGTCGATCCAGATCGTCATCCGCCAGAACGGCGGACGGGCCATCAGCAGCGGGTCGTAGTGGGTGCCGTACCAGTGCACCAGGTCGACCAGGGGTGCCGGCGGCCACACCGGGTAGTCGAAGTGGGCCGGGTCGGCGATGACGAGCTGCTCCAGGTCGACCACGTACGTGATGAACGCCGCGTTGATCACGAAGAAGCCGAGGAACAGCAGGTCGATCCGGCGTTCACGCAGGGGCACCGTCGGGCTCATGCCGCCGATCGTGACGGTTGGTGGTTGCCGGGACAACCACCAACCGACCGTGTCACAGCATGGATATATGCACGTGGTTGGTGTGGTTGCTGGACGGGTCGCCCCGCGCGCCGCTGTAGTAGTGCCACCCCACGCCGGGCACCCAGACCTGCCGATACCAGATCACGTACATGATGCCGAGGGCGTCGGCGTTGTGTACCGCCCAGGAGGCGAGGTTGTTGCCGTACGTGCGGGCCGCCCCGGTGGCGGCACCGGCGAAGCCGCTCTTCTCGGCCGCGAAGTCGCAGGCGCGACCCTTCGGATGCTCATACGGACCACTCGGCCGGTAGCACGAGACGAAGTGGGTGAACCCGGCGAGACGGGCCTCGTTGAGGGTATGGAACATACGTGGCGTGAGGCAGCCGCTCGTGGTCGGGTCGTTGATCGAACACGACTCCCTCGGCCAGCCTCCGCCGGACGTGCGGGGCGCCGCCTGGGCGTCGGTCACCACACCGGTGTAGCCGGCGCTGACCATGCCACCGACGGCGGCCAGCGCGGCCTCCGCGGCCCGCTTCTGCTTGTCCAGTTCGACCAGCTGCGCCTGCTGGATCTTGAGCTCTTCTTCCAGCTGGGTCTTGGTCGTAGCGGCTTCGTCCTTGGCCACCGCGAACCGGTGCAGTCGCTCGTCGTCGCGCCAGATCAGGTACTCGGCGACCGCTGCGCCCTGCAGCAGCTGGTTGGGTGAGGTCTTCTGCACCAGCAGGCCATTGAGCAGGCTGAACTGGCTGCCCTTGTACCTCGCCGCAGCGACCAGGCTGACCTCGGCGTCGAGCCGGACCAGCGTGATCTCGGCATCACGCAACCGCTTGGTGAGCTCCACCTGGCGAATCTGGGACGCCTCGAGCTTGGCCCGGGCGTCGTAGTAGCCGAACGCCACCTGCTCCAGCTTCTGGGCCAACGATGAGACGTCACCATCGCCGTCGGGATCGGCGTATGCGGGCGTGGCCACACCGACGAGGGCGACGACGGCGGCGAGTGCGACCACCACAAGCCTCGCCACGGGTCGCACCGCGGCCGAGAACAGGGGCGCACGTCGCCACCGGTGCGGCACGGGTAATGCCATGGAGCGGATCCTTCCGTCAACCGCCTACCGGGTTAGCTGACGGGTTCGGGCCCGGAACTAGCCCTACCGCTTGCGCGGATTCACCCCACGGCGCGTGGTTCCCCGGTTCGGTCGGCCGGCGCCGTCATCGGCCGACCACCACTCCGGTCAAACCGTCAACGCACCGCCGATGATCGATTCGGCGTGACCGCCGCTGGTACTCGCGTACCGTAGGAGCGGCGGTCGTCGGACAGCGTACCGGAATGAAGTTCCTTACTCACAGCACCGCGCGGACGAGTCTATGGCGGCCGGATCGAGATCGTGGGCGCGTCGCCCATGACCGATCCGGGCGCTGATCCCGACTTGCTGGCCAGCGCGTCGACCGGCACGAGCTCGACACCTTCGTGCAGTTCAACGATGTCGAACCGACCTATCACCTGCGTCTGTCCACCCGCGAGCTGGATCTGCTCGGCCGGCGTCGCCGGGGTGCCCCGGGTGCGGATCACGGTGCCGTTGGTCGACAGGTCGGTGACTCTAAGTGCATCACCATGCAACTCAAGGCGGACGTGGGTGCGACTCACCATCGCCACCGATTCCTCCCGCAGCCAGCTGCCGACCGCCAACCCGTCGGGCTGCTCGGGCGCTCGGCCGACGACGGCGGGCCGACCCGCCCGGACCACGAAGCGCGTCCGTACCTTGCCGTCGATCACCACCACCAGCACCATCGCCGGCGGCCGGGCGCCGGCATTGACGAGCGGTTCGCCGTGCCGCGGGCAGGACGGCACCCCGGCCCGCAGATGGGGCACCGACTGCGTGACCAGACGCCGCACGCCGAAGCTCGGACACTCCCGGCGCGGACACGCCCAGACCCGACCAAGCAGCATGGCCCCGGCCCCACCCGGCTCGGCCGGCGGCGGGGGTGCGCCGTTGAGCGCGGCACCGCCCTGGTGGGCGCGCAGCCACAGCACCCGGCCGGGCTGGTGGCGCAGCCACGGATAGCGGTGCTCCAGCCCGGGCGGCAACGCCCTGGTCAGCACGGGCAGGCCGGTGAGGTCGGCCACCTCCGCCACCCGGTCTTCGATCCGGGGCACCACCTCGATCAGGCCGTCGTCGGACCACCGGCCCAGGACCATGCGCTCCTTCGAGGTCAGGCTCTGGTCGGCGAGCAGGGCGCGGCCGGCGACCGGGTAGACCGCCACCGCATCCTGGCCGATATACCGGGCGAAGGCGTCCACGAGGTGACCGGCCCGGAGAAGGTTGACCTCACGGCCACCGTCGAGCTCCACGAACCAGGCCACCTCGCCGAGGTCGACGACCGCTTGGGCGAGCGCCGCGTCGGTGGTGAGGCTCTGCTCGATGGCGTCGAGGGCTTGGGTGACGTCGAAGCGCAACGATCCTCCTCGTCAGCCCGACCAGTTGAGCGCGGCTGGCCAGGCTCCGCCGACCACCTTAAGGGCAGCCGGGCAGCTTGGGGTAGCCGCCACGGTGAGTGTCGAGGTAAGCCTCGATCCGCTCCGCGGGCTGCGGACAGGCGAAGAGTGGGCCCTGACCGAACCGGCAGCCCGCACCGCGAACCACATCCAGGTGGGCCGGGCACTCCAGGCCCTCGGCGATGACGTCGACACCGAGGCGCCGCCCGAGGCCGACCACCACCTCAATGATCGGATCGGCCGGCTTGGTTGGTTGCGCCGGCCGGCCGAAGAACGGCTGGCCGAGCCTGACCAGATCCAGCGGTAGGCCGCGCAGGTTGGCCAGCGACTCGGCACCGGCGCCGAAGTCGCCGAGCGCGGTCCGCAGGCCGATGGCGCGCAGGCTGGCCAGCTGATCGGCGATCACACCGGTCCGAGCGCCGAGCCCGCCCTCCGCCACCTCGATCACGAGCCGTTCGGGCGGCACGTCCCAGCGCTTCAGGGTGGCGGTGACCTCGCCAACGAGCTCGAAGCCAGCAACCTGTTGTGTCGGAAGGTTCACCGTCAGCCACAGGTCGCGGCCTTCGCGCAGCCACCGAGAGAGCTGCCGGCACGATTCGTTGAGCACCCAGGCCCCGATGTCGTCGCCCGCTCCGATGTCGTCGGCCACGGGCATGATCTCGGCGGGCCCGAGCGGGCCCAGTCGCGGGTGGCGCCAGCGCAACAGCGCCTCGACTCCGAGCGGTCGGTTCTGGGTGAGGTCAACCACCGGCTGGTAGACCAGGTCCAGCTCACCGCGTTCCAGTACGCCGGGCAGCTCCCGCTCGAGTGTCATCCGGCGCAGCAGGTGCGACTCGATCGTCTCGTCGTACCACTCAACCCGGCCTCGACCGAGCTGACGGGCTCGCTGCCCGGCCAGGTCGGCCCGGCGGAGCACGTCATCGAGATCCTTGCCGCCACCCAGGTCGGTCAGGCCGGCGGTTGCCCGCAGGTCCACCGTCGTTGGCTGGGTCGGGCCGGGCAGCGCCACCGGTTCGGCGAGCAGTTCCACCAGGCGGCAGGCGAGCGCGTACGCCTGAACCGGACCGGCCTCGGTCACCACCGCGAACTGGTCGCCGCCCAACCGCGCCAGCAGGTCGGTCGCGGCCACACCGACCCGCAGCCGCCGGGCCACCTCCACCAGGACCGCGTCAGCGACCGGGACGCCGCACATGTTGTTGACCGAGCTCAGCCCGTCCAGCTCGAGCTGCACCAGGGCGCCACGACCGCCGGAACCTGCCCGCACCGCGACGATCGCCAGCAGCAGCTGGCGCCGGTTGGCCAGTCCGGTCAGAGGGTCTACAAGGGAGGCACGCGGCCGGGCGCGCTCGCCACGCTCGCCGACATCACGCACGTGCACCACGATCGCGCCGACCTCAGGCACGTCGAGCTGGTCGGTCAGCGTCGACTCGGTCTCCCGCCACCGACCGAAGCCGTCGCGCAGGCGCGCCGCAACGAGTGCCGGCCGGGCCACCGGGCGGCGCTGCCAGCGGGCGGCGAGAAGCTCGGCGAACCGCTCCCGGACCACCGGCGCATCGTCGGGGTGCAGCAGGGCCAGGAACATCCGCCCGAGCACCTCCTGTTCGGAGAGGCCGAACTGGCGGGCCGCCGCCGGCGAGAGCCATCGCACGATGAGGTCCCGGTCCACGACGATGGCGACGTCGGTCGATCCCGCCGCCAACGCCCGAAAGTGGGCCTCCCGCACCGCAAGCCGCCGGGCGTATCGCGAGACGTCCCGCGCGGCGAGGGTCTCCCGGGCCGCCACCGCGCCAACGCCGGCCAGGCCGAGCAGCACCGACGGCTTGTCGAAGGCGCCGTCGGTGACCAGGCGGACGACGGCCACCGCGACCGCCACCGCGGCCGGAAGGGCGAGCACCGGGAACCCGGCGAGGGTTTCAGCGCCACTGGCGAGGGTCTCAGCGCCACTGGCGAGGGTCTCAGCGCCACCGGCGAGGGTCTCAGCGCCACCGGCGAAGGTCTCAGCGCCACCGGCTGGCTCGGGCGGGCCGGTGATGCCGCGCCAGGCACCCAGCCAGGCCAGTGCCGCCGCCGCGCCGATCAGCGCCGCCGACACGGTGGGCCAGCCGGTCGGTGACCGCGTGGTCGTGTTGGCCAGACCGATCGCGAGCCCGGCCAGACCGGTGCCGGCGAGGGTGACCGCGGTCGAGCGGGTCCGCGCGCCCGGCCAACGAGGCCCCGTTCGCAGCGCGGTCACCGCGGCCACCGAGACGGTGCAGCCGGCCAGCAGCGCGACCCAGAAGCCGAGGCTGATGATGTGTCCGTTCGGGGCGATGGCCAGGACCCAGGCGGTGAAGAGCAGGCAGAGGCCGACGCTCACTCCGTCGAGGCCCCGCCGGAGCTGGGCGATCGGATCGGTGGCCGCGCCGGGCATCAGCACCAGGGCCGGCAGGAACACGGCCATGGCCGCGCCGAGCCCGCCGGCGACAACCACCGAGGCAGTGGCCGGCGCGGCGCCCACCAGTCGCGTGCCGGCCACACCGGCGCAGGTGACGCCGCAGACCAGCAGGCCGAGGCCGAGCAGCCCGATGCTGCGGGACGGGCCGTCAAGGCCCGCACCCCGGTGGGCGGCGCCGAGATTCGGGTGCAGCGCGAGCCGGCACAGCCGCAGCCCGTACCAGCCACAGCAGACGGTGGCGACGATGGTGGCGGTCACCAGCTCGGCGCCGAGGCCCAGCCAGCCGGCCACGAACGCCGCCACGGCGAGCAGCGG
>JBLNGJ010000034.1:0-12938 GCA_050264675.1 Micromonosporaceae bacterium | reverse complement strand
GACGAGCTGATCCGGGCGGTGCGGTTGCCGATCGCCCGCGGCCCGCAGCAGTTCGCCAAGGTAGGCACGCGCAACGCGATGGTGATCGCGGTCTGTTCGGTTGCGGTGGCGGTCGATATGCCGGCGCGGCGGGTCGGCACCGGCATCGGCTCGGCCGCGCCGACCCCGGTCCGCTCGGCCGAGGCCGAGGCGTTCGCGGCGGCCCACCTGCCGTGGGGCGATGGCGGGGCGCTGGATCCCGAACTGGCCGAAGAGTTCGGTCGCCGGCTGGCCGCGGCTGGGGCGCCAATCGATGACGTACGGGGCAGCCAGGCCTACCGCCGCCACGCCTTGGCGGTGCTCGGCCGGCGCGCGCTGACCTGGGCCTGGGCCGACGTGACGGGTGGAGGTGGACCGTGCGGGTGACCCTGCGGGTCAACGGCGTCGAGCGCACCGCCGACGATGTGTGGCCGGGCGAGAGCCTGCTCTTCCTGCTGCGCGAGCGACTCGCCCTCCCGGGCACGAAGAACGCCTGCGAGCAGGGCGAGTGCGGCTCGTGCACGGTGCTGCTGGACGGCGTCGCGGTCTGCTCGTGCCTGGTCGCGGCGCCGCAGGCACAGGGCCGCGAGGTGCTCACGGTCGAGGGTCTGGCCCCGGCCGGCCGGCTCGACCCGGTGCAGGAGGCCTTCGTCGAGGCCGGGGCCGTCCAATGTGGCTTCTGTACGCCCGGCCTCATCGTCGCCGTGGCCGATCTGGTGCGCCGCCACCCGCAGCCGGCCGACGCCGAGATCCGCGAGGCACTCGCCGGCAACCTGTGCCGCTGCACCGGCTACGAGAAGATCCTTGACGCGGTGCGGTTGGTCGCGGCCCGGATGTCGGCATGACCCGGCTCGTCATCGAGGACGCGGCCATCGCGACCGTCGACAGTGCCGGCACCGAGCACGCCCGCGGGCATCTGATCGCCGAGGGCGGACGCATCGTCGCGGTGGGCGCCGGGCCGGCGCCGGACGGGCCGGACGGGCAACGAGTCGACGGCTCCGGCTGCCTGCTCACCCCCGGTCTGGTCAACACCCACCACCACCTCTACCAGTGGGCCACCCGCGGCTACGCGCAACAGGGCACACTCTTCGAGTGGCTGACCGGGCTCTACCCGGTCTGGGCCCGGTTGACCGAGCCGGCCGCCGGCGCGGCCGCCGCGGCCGGCCTGGCCTGGCTGGCCCTGTCCGGCTGCACCACCACCACCGATCATCACTACGTCTTCCCGCGGGGGGCCGGCGACCTGCTCGGCTCCACGGTGGATGCCGCCCGGCGGATCGGCCTGCGGTTTCACCCCTGCCGGGGCTCGATGGACCTGGGCCAGACCGCCGGCGGGCTGCCGCCGGACGAGATCGTCGAGCACCTGGACACCATCCTCGACCAGACCGCCGACGCGGTGCACCGCTTCCACGACCCCGCGCCGGACGCGATGGTGCGGATCGCGGTGGCGCCGTGCTCACCGTTCTCGGTCAGCTCCGAGCTGCTCACCCGCTCGGCCGCGCTCGCCCGCCAGCTCGGCGTGCGGCTGCACACCCACCTGGCCGAGACGCTGGATGAGGAGGAGTTCTGCCGGGACCGGCACGGCTGCACGCCGGTGGAGTACCTGGACCGGCTGGACTGGCTCGGCCCGGACGTGTGGCTCGCGCACACCGTCCATCTCGCTCCGGCCGCGGTGACCCGGCTCGGCGACACCGGCACCGGCGTGGCCCACTGCCCGAGCTCGAACGCCCGGCTCGGCGCCGGCATCGCGCCGGTGCGGGCGTTGCTGGACGCGGGGGTGCCGGTGGGTCTGGGTGTGGACGGCGCGGCGTCGCAGGAGGCCGGCCGGATGGTCGACGAGCTGCGGCAGAGCCTCTACCTGGCCCGGCTGCGGGGCGGACCACGCGCGCTGACCGCGCGGGAGGCACTCTGGATGGCCACGGTGGGTGGGGCGCGCTGCCTCGGCCGGGCCGGTGAAATCGGCTCCCTGGAGCCGGGCAAGCTCGCCGACCTGGCGCTGTGGCGGTTGGACGGGGTCGGTCATGCCGGCATCGACGACCCGGTCACCGCCCTCGTCTTCGGCTCGGCGCCGCCGCTTCGGCTGCTCGTCGTCGGCGGGCAGGTGGTCGTCGAGGACGGCGTGCTGCAGACCGAGGACGAGCGGTCCCTGGCCCGGGACCTGTTGCGGGCGAGCCGGGAGATGCGGCGATGACGACACACTCCACTGTGGAGACCATCCAGGAGCGCGGGGTCGACGGCGGCGTCGGCGCAAGCCCGGCGCGGCCGGACGGCACGTTGAAGGTGACCGGCGAGTTCGCGTACTCCTCCGACCTGTGGCTCGACGGCGTGCTGTTCGGGGTGACGCTGCGCTCCCCGCACCCGCGGGCCCGGATCCTCGACATCGACCTCACCGGCGCGCTGCAGGTCCCGGGGGTCTACGCCGTGCTCACCCACGAGGACCTGCCCGGGGCGAAGCACTACGGCCTCGACGAGCCGGACCAACCCGTGCTCGCCGTCGACGAGGTCCGCTATCAGGGTGAGCCGGTGGCGATCCTGGCCGCCGACGACCCGCATACCGCCCGGCGCGCGCTGGGCCGGATCACGGTCGAGTACGAGGAGCTGCCCGCGCTCACCGACGCTCGGCAAGCGGTCTTCGATCCGCTCGCCCCGGCCGTGCACCCCGCCGGCAACGTGGTGCGCTACCAGCCCATCCGCCACGGTGACCCGGACGCGGCCACGGCCGACGTCGTGGTGGTCGGCGAGTACGAGGTCGGCATGCAGGACCAGGCCTTCCTCGGCCCCGAGTCGGGGCTGGCCGTGCCGGCGGCCGACGGCGGGGTCGACCTCTACGTGGCGACCCAGTGGCTGCACGTCGACCGGGCGCAGATCGCGCCGTGCCTGAACCTGCCCGAGGAGAAGGTGCGGCTCACCCTGGCCGGCGTCGGCGGCGCTTTCGGCGCCCGGGAGGACCTCTCCATGCAGGTGCACGCCTGCCTGCTGGCGCTGCACACGAACCGTCCAGTTCGGATGGTCTACGGACGGGAGGAGTCGTTCTTCGGCCACGTGCATCGGCACCCGGCCTGGCTGCGCTACGAGCACGGGGCCGACCGGGACGGAAAGCTGGTCTACGTCCGGGCCCAGATCGTGCTCGACGGCGGCGCGTACGCCTCGACCACCCGGGCCGTGGTCGGCAACGCGGCCTCACTCGGCGCCGGCCCCTACCAGGTGCCGCACGTGGCGATCGACGCCTACGGCGCCCGCACCAACAACCCGCCCTGCGGCGCCATGCGCGGCTTCGGCGCGGTGCAGGCCTGCTTCGCGTACGAGTCGCAGATGGACGCTCTGGCCGCCCGGCTCGGCCTGGACCCGGTGGAACTGCGGGTGCGCAACGCGGTCGGCCAGGGCTCGGTGCTGCCGACCGGTCAGGTCATCGACTCGCCGGCACCGTTGGCCGAGATGCTGCGCCGGGCCGCCGCGATGCCGCCGGCGCCCGTGCCGGCGCCGCCCGCCGCCGGTGACCGGCCGGGTGGCTACGGCAACACCACCCGCGGCGAGGGCGTTCGCCGCGGCGTCGGCTACGGCGTCGGCATCAAGAACATCTGCTTCTCCGAGGGCTTCGACGACTACGCCACCGCGCGGGTGCGCTTGGAGGTGGTGGGTGGTGAGCCGATGGCCACCGTGCACACCGCCGCGGCCGAGGTGGGCCAGGGCCTGGTCACGCTGCAGGCGCAGATCGCCCGCACCGAACTCGGCGTGGACCAGGTCGTGGTGCGGCCGGCCGACACGTCGATCGGTTCAGCCGGTTCCTCCTCAGCCTCCCGGCAGAGCTACATGACCGGTGGTGCCGTGCGGGCCGCCTGCCTGGCCGTGCGGCAACGCCTGGCGGAGAAGCTCGGTCACCCGGCGAACGACGATCTCGTTGCCCAGCTGGCCGAGACCGGCCCGATCGAGGAGACCGCGGTCTTCCGCCACCGCCCGACCCAGCCGCTGGACCCCTCGACCGGGCAGGGGAACTCACACGTCCAACTCGCGCTCTGCGTGCACCGGGCCACAGTGGACGTCGATGTGGAGCTCGGCCTGGTGAAGGTGGTCGAGCTCGCCGCCGTGCAGGACGTGGGCCGGATCATGCACCGGGTGGCGCTGGAGGGACAGATCCATGGCGGCACCGCCCAGGGGCTCGGCCTGGCACTCATGGAGGAGATCCAGGTCGTCGACGGCCGGGTGCGCAACCCGTCCTTCACCGACTATCTGATTCCCACCATCCTCGACATGCCGCCGATGCGCGTGGACATCCTGGAGTACGCCGACCCGCACGCCCCCTACGGGCTGCGCGGGGCCGGCGAACCGCCCACGCTCTCCTCCACCCCGGCCATCGTGGCCGCGGTGCGCGCCGCCACCGGCCAGCCGCTGCGGCGGGTGCCGGTGCGCCCCGACGACATCGCACTCGCGACCTGACCGGTCAGGCCTCCGCGACCTGGCGCGCCACCGCGAACGTCGATGCTCCAAACAGGACCAGCCGGGCCAGCTCGACGCCGGTCTGCGCCGAGCGCAGCGCGGTCAGGGCCTGGTGCACCGCATCCTCCAGCGGCCAGCCGTACGCGCCCGAGGAGATCAGCGGGAACGCGACCGTCCTCGCCCCGATCTCATCAGCCACCGCGAGCGAGCGCCAATAGCAGCCCCGCAGCAGGTGGCCTTGATCCTCCCGGGCCTGCCAGATCGGCCCGACCGTATGGATCACCCATTGCGCCGGCAGCCGGCCGGCCGTGGTGGCGACCGCCTCGCCGACCAGCAGCCCGTCGCGGTAGTGGGTCGCCCGCAGCTCGCGACAGGCGGCGAGGATCTCCGGACCGCCTTTGGCGTGGATCGCCCCGTCCACGCCGCCCCCGCCGAGCAGCGACGAGTTGGCGGCGTTGACGATCGCGTCGACCTTCTGCTCGGTGATGTCGCCCTCGACGATCTCGATGTGCACGGCTCACTCACCCACCAACCCGGCCAGGCGTCACGGTTCGCGGTCGGGCTGCCCGAACAGGCGCCGGGACAGCAGCGTCGCCCCGGCCACCGCGGCCGGCATCGCGAACACGGCGCCAAGCGGCACCAGGAAGCACATGAACGTGGCCATGCCGAAGCCCAGCGTCATGGCCCGATGCTGACGCAGCATCGCCCGGCGGTGCCGGAAGCGCAGCCCCCGACGCTCGAACGGGACCCCGGTCAGCTCGAGCGCGAGCACCCAGCCGCCGACCATCGCCCCGAGCACCGGCACGATCGTCTCCCCGACCACCGGGATCAGACCGGCGAAGAACAGCGGGATACCGAACCCGGCCGTCAGCAGCAGCGACCGCATGGTGTCGAGGATGCTGCGCGGCAGCGAGCGCCAGAACGGCACATCGATCTCGCCGGGGATGCCACCGTAGCGGTCGTCCACGCTCTTGGAGATGGCTTCGTAGAAGGGTTCGCCGATGACCAGGGTCAGCGCGGCGTAGGCGAGCACGCTGATGAGCAGCCACGCGCCGAGGAGCGCGACGCCGGCGACCGTACGTAGGCCGTCCCGCAGTCCGCTGGACCAGTTGTCGGCGAACGGGGTGAGGAAGGCCACCACGTCGTCGACGACGTAGACCGCGCCGATGAACGCGCCGACCAGCAGGACCGCCGTGATGGCCGCCGGCAGCAGCCCGAGCAGCATCAGCCTCGGGCTGCGGGCGTACATACCCAGCCCGCGCAGGAGCAGGCCGGCGCCGGCGAGGAACTCCCCGGCCGGCCCACCCCGGGCCCGCCGCACCTCGACCGCCGCCGGTTCCTGAACGCCTTGGTGCTGCCCGTCCACGGTCGGGAGCGTAGCGGTCGCGCGGGCGGCGCGATAGCCCACGAGATCTTGAAAGCTAGGCGAGGCGGACGCGCACCCGACGGTTGGCCTTGCCCTTGCTCTCCACCTTGACCACGGTGAGCGCACCGACCTGGCGGGTGGAGGCGACGTGGGTGCCCCCGTCGGCCTGCACGTCGAGGCCGACGATGTCGACGATGCGGATCTCGGGTTCGTCGTGCGGGATGAGCTTGGACTGGGTGCGGATGATGTCGGGCAGCGCGAGGGCCTGCTCGCGCGGCAGCACCCGCGCTTCGATCTGCCGGTCGGCGGCGATCTCGGTGTTGACCAGTTCCTCGAGCCGGGTCTTGAAGTCACCGGGGATCTCGGGCAGGTTGAAGTCCATCCGGGCCTCACCGGGCTCCATGTTGCCACCGGTGACCAGCGCGCCGAAGTCGCGGAACACGACTCCACACAGGACATGCAGGCCCGAGTGGGTGCGCATGAGCAGGGTGCGCCGCTCGTCCTCGATGGCCCCGCGTACGGCCGTGCCGGGGGGCGGGACCGGGTCGCCGGGAGCCGGGATCAGGTAGGGGTCATCGCCCTTGCGGGTGTCCACGATGCGGGTCTGCACGCCCGACCAGAGCAGCACACCATGGTCGGGCGGCTGCCCGCCCCCGCCCGGGTAGAAGGCCGACCGGTCGAGCACGATGCCGGCCTCCGGGTCGGCCGGGTCGGACCAGACCACAGTGCACTCCCACTCGCGCAGCCCTGGGTCGGTGAGGTCGAGCCGGCTCGTGCGGCCGTGTTGGGTCACTCCCATAAGCGGCCAGCGTACGCCCGCCGCCGCGAGCGCCCGCGGTCAGCGCCAGCCGACGTCGACGCGGCTGCCGCGACCGTCCAAAAGTGAAGGTTGGCCGATTCTCCGAGCGCGACCGTTGCCACGCAACGCCCCCGCGGGGCCGGGCCGGATGTTTCAGGAGGTGTGGACCAGGCCGTTGTACGCGGCCAGTGCCGCCTCAATTGTGCCGTCCAGCTGGACGAGGCCGGAGTTGATGTAGATTCCGCGGTTGCAGAAACGGGTCAGGTCAGGTTCGTTGTGCGACACGAGCACGAGCGTGCGACCTTCACCGAGCATGCGCTCGATGGTGGCGTAGCACTTGCTCCGGAACTCTTTGTCGCCAACCGCGAGCACCTCGTCGACGAGCAGGATCGGGTGCTGCAGCTGGGCGATGACGGCAAAGCCGAGACGCACCCGCATGCCGGTGGAGTAGTGCCGCACCGGAATGTCGATGAAGTCACCGATCTCGGCGAACTCGATGATGTCGGGCAACTTCTCCTTCAGCTCGGCCCGCGACATGCCGTGCAGGGCCGCCACGAGTTGCACGTTCTCCCGGCCGGTCAGGTCGCTGGAGAAGCCGGCCGACAGTTCCAGCAGGGGAGCCACCCGGCCGTGGGCGGTGACCGTACCCTCGTCCGGAATCAGCACCCCGGCGATGAGCCGCAGCAACGTGCTCTTCCCGGTGCCGTTCTTACCGATGATGCCGACGGCGTCGCCGGCGTTGACGGTGAACGTGACGTTGCGCAGCGCCCAGAACTCGTCGCTACGCAGCCGGCGGCGCCCACCCTGGATGAAGAACTCGCGCAGCTTGAGGTTGCGCCGGCGGTTCTTCACGAACTTCACGCCGAGCCCGCTCGCCTCGATGATGACCTCGCCCACGCCTCAGAGCTCCTTCAGCACCGCGGGCTCCAGGCGGCGGAAGGCCACCCAGCCGAGGAGGAGCATCAGCACGCTGCCCACGGCTGCGCTGATCAGCAACGGAGCCGGCGGCACACCGGCCGAGGGCACCCAGGCAGCGTGGTGCAGCTCGAAGATGCCGACCAGCGGGTTGGCCTGGTAGACCACCTTCACCCAGTGCGGCACGCCGTTGTGTGAGTTGGTGACGAGCGTAAGCGGATAGATGATCGGCAGCGCGTAGAAGAGCATCCGTTGCACCAGGCGGATGAACTTCTCGGTGTCGCGCAGCATCACGTTCAGCGAGGCGAGCAGCATCGAGAGGCCGATCAGAAAGATCATCTGCAACAGCACCGCGAGCGGCAACAGCAACAGCGCGACCCCGAACTTCGCGTGGTTGGCCACCGCGATGATGAGCAGCACCGGCATCGCCGCAAGGTACTCGAAGAACTTGCCGAACACGCGGCCGATGGGGAACATCTCGCGGGGCATGTTGATCGTGGTGATCAGGCGGGCCTGGGCGGTCAGCGCGGTAGTCGCCTCGCTCAGCACCGCGTTGATCCAGATCCAGGCGAAGAGCCCGGAGACGAGGAAGAGGATGTAGGACTCGCCCTCCGGACCCACCTTCGTCTTGTAGAGCAGGCCGAAGACGAACCAGTACGTGCAGGCGACCGCGAGCGGCTCGATCAGCGACCACAGGTAGCCCAGGACCGACTGCTGATATTTGACCGTCAGGTCTCGGATCACCAGGAGCCAGAGCACGCTGCGGTGCCGCCAGACCGCCGTCACGCTAGAGGTCATTCGGTCCCCCGCCGAACCCGCCGCCCAGACCCGGCCGAGCCCACGGTCCAGCCCCCGGGCCGAGCCCACCGTCCAGCCCCCGGCCGAGGAGCGCGAACATGATCACCGTTGGCCAAATCTCCCTGCACCAGCGCCCGCACATGGGCCAAACCGGGCCGGCCTGCACGGCGACCCGGGACCCGGCTCACCGTAGCAGGCCCACATATCGGTCGCCAAAGCGCCTGACCTGCGCCGGGTCGTCGCCGTCGGGGCGTCCGCGCCCCAGCGTCGAGGGCCGATTTCAGGAAGTAGCCCTACGCCGCCGCGGCGATGGGGCTTCTTTCGTGATACAGCCCATCCCGGGGTGACCCAGCCCAGCCCGGACGTGACCCAGCCCATCCCGGACGTGACCCAGCCCAGCCCGGACGTGATACAGCCCATCCCGGGGGTGACCCAGCCCAGCCCTGACCCAGCCCAGCCCTGACCCAGCCCAGCCCGAGTGGACCTGGCCACCTACCGTCGGAGACGAGCCCCGCCGGCCGCCGCACAAACGTTGTGCCACCCGGCCCGCGACCGTTTGTGCCCGCCCAGCACGCCGGCGAGGCGGCGACCAAGGGAGTCACCGATGACCGTACCCACGACGCGGCGCCTCTACCGGCCGAAGGACGACCGGTGGATCGGCGGGGTCTGCTCCGGCCTCGGCCGCCGGTTCGGCCTGAGCCCGAACCTGGTCCGCCTGCTGTTCGTGCTCTCCTGCCTGCTACCCGGCCCGCAGTTCCTGATCTACATCATGCTGTGGATCATCCTGCCGAGCGAATGACATCACGAGATCTTGGATGAATCGAGGGCCTCCAGGCCCTCGATTCATCCAAGATCCGGTAGCGTGAACCCAGCTACGGCTGGGCGAAGGTGATCGTCACGTTCTGGTAGCCCAGCGACCTGAGCATGCTGGTCAGCATGGCCCGGGTGTTGGCCTCGGCCCGTTGGCGCAGCTCACTGTCCTGGGCCGCCGCCGCGATCTTCTGGTTCGCGAGCTGGTAGACCTGCTGTTGCCCGTTCGGGTTACCGCCGAAAAGGCTGCCGAGCTTGTTGACCGCACCGTTGCTGTAGTCGTACACGTAGCTGTGATCGACGTCGAACTTCGGTGTGTCCAGGACCGGCGCCGGCAGCTTGATCTGCACCGACTGGCCGTCGGCGGACTCCACGATCGCCCCGTCGCCGATCGTGCTGAAGTCGACGTAGGCATCGACCGAACCGACGCCGATGAAGAGCGTCCGCTCGCCGTAGATCCAGCTCGGCAGGAACGACTTGTTCTTCTGCACGTCGACAATGACCTGGAAGTTGCCCTCGGCCGCGACGTAGCGGCTCATGTCCTGGATCGACTTGAGCAGCACCGGGCCACTCCGGTCGGTGGTCTTCGTGGCAAACGGGTTGTGGAAGTTCGGCCACAGGTCGACCGCCTTCAACCCGAAGACCAGTGCCCCGATCACTCCGATGGTGCCGGCCAGCATGAGCAGCCGGCGCAGCCCGCGCCCGCCGGTGGGACCGTCGGGTTCGCCGGTTGTGCGCCGGTAGCCGCCTTCATCGACGATGGTGTCATCGATCGGTCGAGCCGTCATAGCGTCCTCCGCTTCCACCGACCCCCACGCTTGGAATAACCGTACGGCCAGGGATCAAACATCCCGTCATCGATGTGCACGCAGGCGCCCTGATCAGACCTTTCGGATGGCCATCAGGTAGCCATGAGGGAGTGTCACCACGTCGAAATAGGCAGCGTCGAACTGGGCCCGCGCGAACGTGATATCGCGCCAGACCAGGTTGTCCCCGTTCTGGCGGAGCACGAACACATCGATGTTGCCAAAGGGAGTGCGGGCCGATTCGGCGGCGAACTGGGCCGGGTCGAGCCGGGTCTGCCGGACCAGCTCGGCGTGCCGGTCATCGAAGCGGCCGAAGGTCGACGAGGAGGTCCGGTCGGCGCTGATGTAGCCGTACCACGGCAGGATCGAGAAGAGCCGGTCATCGACGCTGAGCGTGACCGGTCGGGCATCCGGCCCGAGGCGTGCGGCCACCTCGCGCCGGATGGGCTCGACCGGGAACCACCGCGCCGCGGCCTCCGGGGCGGCGAAGCGGGGCAGCGACCCGTCCGGCAGCGGTTCGACGTGCGCGGCGTTGGCGAATGTGCGGGCCGCGTCGGCGACCTGGGCCGGCGCCTGGCTGGTGCGCACCGTCGGCGGCTCCCAGGCCGACCCGGCCCGCAGGCCGGTCCAGACCAGCACGATGGCCAGGGCAGCCACCCCGGCCTGCCGGGATGGCGCCGCGCCGGCCCGCTCCACCACCTGGGGCACCAGCTCAAGCACCGTGAACACGGCCGCCGCGACGAGCACCACGCCGATCAGCCGGGCGACGTAATGCACCAGCTGGGTGTGCCCGGTCGCGGCGAAGCGCAGCAGCCCGATGAGGACGTACGCGTACGCGCCACCGAGCAGGAGCAGCAGCGGTCGCGCCCACCAGGTGCGCTGGCGGTAGGCGAAGAGCCCGACCAGGCCGACCAGCTCGGCCACCCCGAGCAATGACCCGCTCAGGAATGGCAACGGAATGGGGCTGGTGGAGATGGACAGCGAATCGTAGAGGTCGGAGACCGGCGCCGGCGTGAGCGTGAGCAGGTCGACCAGGAGCGGAACGGTGTACCACGACGAGACGAGCGCGGCCACGCCGACGACCCGCAGCACGTACCCGAGGAAGGCCCGCCGGTCCGGCGAGTGCCGCCAGGTCGAGACGGCCACCGCGGCCAGACCCAGACCGCCGAAGACCAGGTAGCCCCAGTACGTGAGCACCATGACGCCGCCCAACAGGCCGGCCGGCAACCAGTGCAGCCGCCGCCGGGGTGTGGTCGCGAACGCGGCCAGCACCAGCGGTACGAACGCCAGCAGCGCCACGATCTCGTAGCCCTTGCGCGGGTCGCTGAAGACGGCCAAGCCCAGCACCACCGTGACCAGGGCGGCCCAGGCCGGCAGGAACCGGCGCCACAGCACGAACCCGACCACCACCGCGGCGGACAGCGCGACCGCCTCGGCCGGGGCGATCAGCCGCCAGGCCGGCACACCGGTGAGCTCGGCGACCCGCCCGATCAGCCACGGGAACAACGGTGGGTACTCGCCAGCCAGCCCGGGGATCACCGGCTCGGCGGTGTGCCAGAGCGTGCTGTAGCGGGTCGCCATCGCGCTGATGCGCAGGCTGTCGCCGGTCAGGCCGCCGTACCCGTACGGCGTGCCGACCAGCGCGCAGGTCATCACGAACGCGACCCAGGCGGCGTATGCGCCGGCGAGCACGCCCACAACGGTGTCGGAGGCGCGCCGCCAGAGCAGGATCAGCAGCACCGCCCAGGCCGCCGCACCGGTGGCGACGGGCAACGTCGCCCCGCGTACCGAGAACGGGTTCGCCCCGATCAGGTCGGGCACGGTGAGCGCGAGCGGCAGGCTGGCCAGCCACGTGACAAAGGCCGCGAAGCTCGCAGACTTCACCCAGGCCCGGCGAACGGCTACCGGCTCCGCCACAGGCTCATCAACCGGGCGCGCCGGAGCCGCACGGTCCGCGATCGACATGGGGTCTCCTCGGCGCACGACCGGTTCCGGCCGTGGGGTGTCGTTGAGCGTCGGGTCGACGGTCAGCTTAGGCGAGCCTGCCGCAGGGCGGCGACGGTGAGGGCGATGCCCTCGGCCAGCGCCGTGCGGGGCGCCCACCCCAGCTCCGCCTGGGCGGCCGTGGCGTCCACCACCATGTGCGGCAGGTCACCCAGCCGGGGCGGCGCCATCTCCGGCCCGTCACCATGGCCGACCGCCTGCGTCACCAGCCGGTGCAGCTCGAGATCGGCGGTGCCGATACCGGTGCCGATGTTGAGCCGGCGGCCGCTTCCTCGCGAGCCGGCAGCCCGGACGAATGCGTCGACCGCGTCGTCGACATAGAGGTAGTCGCGGGTGTTGCCGCCGTCGCCGAAGACCCGGGTCGGCCGTCCGCCGATCATCGCCTCGGCGAAGATCGCCACCACGCCGGCCTCTCCGTCGGGATCCTGGCGCGGCCCGTAGGTGTTCGTGAGCACCAGTGTGGTCGTCTCCAGGCCGTACAGGTCGAGGTACTGCCGCAGATAGAACTCACCGGCCAGCTTGCCCACCGCGTAGGGCGACAGCGGCCGTGGCGGGGTCTCCTCGGTGACCGGGAGGACGCGCGGCGGCCCGTAGATGGCCACTGACGACGTGTGCACCACCTTCCGCGCACCGGCCAACCGGGCCGCCTCCAGCAGCGCCACGGTGCCGAGCACGTTCACGTTCGCGTCCCGGACCGGTTCGGCGACGCTAGTTCGCACGTCGATCTGGGCGGCGAGGTTGAACACGACCTCCGGGCGGGCGGCCGCCACCGTGGCGGCCAGGCTCGGCTCGGCCAGCCCGAGCTTGACCAGCTCGCAGCGTCCGGTGGCGAGGGCGGCCCGCAGGTTGTCGGCTCGGCCGTGCGACAGGTCGTCCACCACCGTCACCTGATGGCCCTCGCTGATCAGTCGATCCACCAGGTGCGAGCCGATGAAGCCGGCTCCCCCGGTGACCAGCATGCGCACCGCGCCAGGCTATCCGCTCGCGGACC
>JBLNGJ010000033.1:0-4203 GCA_050264675.1 Micromonosporaceae bacterium | reverse complement strand
GCTGCCGCCGTAGTCCAGGCCGGCGACCGCGGCCGAGTCGCGCCCGGCGAGCACACCGACCCAGGTGCCATCCCGTACGGCGTCGCGCGGCGTTGCCTGCGTACCCTCGTCGTCGAAGCCGAAGCTGCCCAGCGCGCCGGGTCGGGTCGGGTCGATGGTGATGTTCATCAGCTCGGATCCGTACCGCAACTGGCCCAGCTGGGCCAGGTCGAGCCAGGACGTGCCGGCGAAGGCCGCCTCCCAGCCGAGGATCCGGTCGAGCTCGATGGCGTGTCCGACCGACTCGTGGATCTGCAGCGCCATCTGCTCGGCCCCGAGAATCAGGTTGGTCGTGGTGGCCGGGCAGACCGGCGCCGTGACCAGCGCGCGTGCCTCCTCGGCGACGCGCTCGGCGTGTGAGCGCAGATCCAGCTCGGCGACGAGCTCCCAGCCGCGCCCGGCGTAGTGCCCGCGGTAGGAGGGGTAGGAGCGGCGCTGGGTCTCCCCGTCGCCGATCACTGTGGCTGAGATCCCGGCGCCGCATTCGCGTAGGTGCTGGTCGATGCGGTGGCCCTCGCTGGAGACGAACCATTTGCGGGTATCCCAGATCTGGTAGATGCCCTCGGCGAGGTCGGCCCCGGCGGCCCGAGCCGCGGCCGTAGCGGCGACGAGCAGGTCGCCCTTGTCGGAGAGTGGAACGGCGAGTGGGTCCACCTCGCAGGCCGAGCTCCAGCTCGCGGTAACCGGCGTGACACCCAGCAGGTCGACCGGCGGTCCGGGCACGGCCGCTGAGGCGGCGGCGATGGCGGCGGCGCCAGTGCCGGCGGCGGCGGCTGCCTTATCTGATAGATTGGGTATGGCAGAAAACCCCCAATTCGCCCCGAGCAGGGCACGAACCCCGATTCCCGCGTCCTCGTCCTGGAGAAGCTCTTCGATGTCGCCGTTGCGAGCCTGCATTGACTCCGAACGGCGGTACATCACCCGCGCGTCGGCGTAGCGCGCGCCCGCTGCGAGGGCGGCGTCGACGGCCGCCACCGCCACGTCGAACTCCGTCATGGTGCACAGCGTGGCATGCAGTGAGACGGTATGAGGACACAAGCGAATACCCGCTGCTCATGGCGGATGTGATCGACCTGTTATCGGACCGATGCCGTGAGGTGTTTCCCGCAGCGCGGAACGCCATTACGGTCCACATGAAAGGCGCGAGCCCCGGTGGGTACGCGTCGGGGAAGGAGCTGCACCCATGACCGACCCAGCACTGAGGGGGGAACCTGTCCTCGACGTGCCAGCAACGCCACCCAGTGGGGACGTGCTGGTCGCTGTGGGTGATGAGGCCGAGCCGGCGGCGCCGGTGACGGGCCCGATCCCACCGAAGCAGTTCATTGGCCGCTCCCCTGGCCAACTCGCGTGGTTGCGGCTCCGGCGTGACCGGACGGCGAGTACGAGTGCCGTCGTGGTGATGTTCTTCATCCTCATCGCCCTGGCCGCTCCGTTGATCCAGGTGCTCTACGGGTACAGCCCGACCCAGTTCAACTCCAAGCTGCTCGACACGACCAGCCTTCCGCTGGGTTACCTGGGCGGCCTCACCTTCTCCACCGACAACGCGTCCAACCACATCCACATCCTGGGCGTGGAGCCGCAGACCGGCCGGGACATCTTCATCCTGTTGGTCTACGGTGCCCGCACCTCGCTCGGCATCGCGTTCAGCGCCGCGGTCATCTCCCTCGTCGTCGGGGTGCTTCTCGGTGTCGTCGCGGCATACTTCGGTGGCTGGGTCGACGCGGTCATCAGCTGGGTGATCGACTTCATGCTCGCGTTCCCGTTCCTGCTCTTCGCGATCGCGGTCATCCCGGTGATCAACACCCTGATCGACGACGAGACCGGCGACGTGAGCCCGATGAAACGCATCTTGACGATCATCGTGGTGTTCTCGGCCTTCAGCTGGATGGGCACCGCCCGCCTGGTTCGCGGACAGGTGCTCTCGCTGCGTGAGCGGGAGTACGTCGAGGCCGCCCGGGCCGCTGGCGCCGGCGGTAGTCACATCATGTTCCGGCAGATCCTGCCGAACCTGTGGGCGCCGATCCTGGTGACGTTCTCGCTCGCGGTGCCGGCCTTGGTGACCGCCGAGGCGGCGCTGTCGTTCCTGAACATCGGCGTGATCGAGCCGACCCCGGACTGGGGCCGCATGATCAATAACAGCATCCAGTGGATGCGCGCGGACCCCATGTATACGTTCGTCCCGGGCTTCCTGATCTTCGTTCTGGTGTTGTCCTTCAACCTCTTCGGCGATGCGCTGCGCGACGCGCTTGACCCGAAGTCGCTGCGCTAGGCGACACCACTCACCTCACAGTTGTCCCGGCCGCCCGGCGATCGACCGCATCGCCGCCGGATCGGGAGTTAGGGAAGGAGAAAACGCAGTGCGACACCCCGTACGGGCGCTGCTCGTCAGTACCCTTGCCATTGGCCTGTTTGCCAGTGGCTGTAGCAAGAACACCGGCAACGGCGGCGGCGGCACCACGCCGACGGCGGCGCAGGCGGACATCGTCATCGACTACAAGGGCGACGTGAAGGGCCCGGCCAAGACTCCGGCCGGCGCAAAGCCAGGCGGAACACTCCGGGCGCTGAGCGAGGCGGACTTCGACCACCTCGACCCGCAGCAGGAATACGTCTCCGACGCCCTCTCCTGGGGCCAGCTGTTCCACCGGACGCTGACCCAGTACATCGAGGACCCGGAGGGCGACGGCCCGCTGCAGCTGGTGGGTGACCTCGCGACCAGCGCCGGTGAGACCACCGACGGCGGCAAGACCTGGAAGTACACGCTGCGCGACGGCATCAAGTTCGACGACGGCACGCCGATCACCTCGGCGGACGTGGCCTACGGCGTCGCCCGGTCCTTCTCGGACTACGGCGTGCAGGGCCCGCAGTACCTGCAGAACGCGCTCGACCCGACGCGCGCCTACAAGGGCCCCTACACCGGCCAGCTGCTGCCTCCGGGCGTGACGACGCCGGACGCGAAGACCATCATCTTCACGTTCGCCGAGCCGCACGCTGAGGTCCCGTACCTGCTCGAGTTCCCGACCTCGACCCCGGTGCCGCAGGCCAAGGACACCAAGGACCAGTACGACCTCACCTTCGTCTCCTCCGGCCCGTACCGGACCAAGGAGTACAAGAAGGACGTCTCGCTGACCCTCGAGAAGAACCCGAACTGGGACCCGGCCAGCGACCCGATCCGCAAGCAGTACGCGGACTCGATCGTGTTTGAAATGACGGTCGACTCGGAGAACCAGACCAACCGTCTGAAGGCGGCGTCCGGCAACGACGCCTCCGCCATCATGGCCGCCAACGTTCCCCCGACCCAGATCGCTGAGGTCAAGGCCGACTCCGAGCTGATGAAGCGGGTCACCGCCAGCCCGACGCCGTTCGTGACCTACCTCTACATCAACACCTCCCGGGTGCAGGACGTTGACGTTCGTCGCGCGCTGAACTACGCGTTCGACCGTGACGCCTACATCAAGGCCGTTGGTGGCTTCGACGTGGCCGACCCGGCCTCGACGCTGCTCGCCAAGGTCGTTCCGGGCTGGAAGAACTACGACGCCTACCCGGGCGCCGGCGGAAGCCTCAACGGTGACGTGGAGAAGGCCAAGGGCCTCCTGGCCGGCAAGACCGTGCCGAAGCTGAAGTACTGCTTCCCCAACACCGCCACCAACCAGACCGTGGCTGGCGTGAACAGCAACAGCCTCGGGCGGGCCGGCTTCACCTTCACCCTGAACCCGATCACCCCGGCGGACTACTACACCACCGTGGGCGACAAGACCACCGACTGTGATCTGATCAACGGTGGTTGGGGCCAGGACTGGGCGGACGGCGAGTCGACTCTCGGCGTGCTGTTCGACGGCTCGAAGATCGTTGACAAGGGCAACAACAACCTGTCCTACTTCAACGACCCGGGCGTTGTGGCCAAGCTGAAGGAGCTCCGCTTCCAGACCGACCGCGGCCTGGCTGCCGGGCAGTACGGTGACCTCGACGAGAAGATCATGAAGGACTTCGCGCCGGCGATCCCGCTGCGTTACCTCCGCAACTTCAGCATCGCTGGCCCGAACGTGGGCAACACGTGGGTGTCCCCCGTCTTCGCCCACTACATGCTGGTCCAGGCTTACGTCAAGTGACGTAGCTGCGGTGTCGATGCATTAGCGGAGATACCGCACCGCGGGCGGCCGGAGTCCT
>JBLNGJ010000032.1:0-4067 GCA_050264675.1 Micromonosporaceae bacterium | reverse complement strand
GGCCGGGGCTGAGCCGGGCCTTCAGCGCCTCGATCCCCCTCGCGGAGCGGTTCGGCGAGGAGTTGGAGAGGTTCGGAACCACCCTGTCGGACTTCCTGGTCGACATGGCACAGGCGGCACCCGGGGCGAAGATCGCGCTGCATGACCTGTTCTCCGTGCTCGACAGCGGCTTCGACATGCTCGGTGGTGGTATCGAGATCCTGTCCAAGACGTATGAGGTTGGGCGAAAGTTCGGCATGTTGCCGCCGCCTGAGTTCCTTTTCAACGCGGGCCCCATCATCGGGACCTGGCAGCTGCTCAACCCGGAACTGGAGAAGTCGGTCAACAACCTGAAGGACATGGCCACCCCGACGGAGGAGTTGGCCCGGGCGCACGAGGATGCGGGTGACGCGGCCAAGAAGCAGGCCGACGCGTTGGAGAAGCTGAACAGGCAGGTCGACGACTACTACGCCGCGATCCTTGGCCCGCTGGACGCGGAGGAGCGCTGGCACCGGGCGCTGCTCGACACCAACGACGCGTTGAAGGAGAACGGACGCACCCTCGACATCCACACCCGGGCGGGACTGGCCAACCGGGACGCGATCGAGGAGCTGTTCCAGGCGGCGAAGAACAGACTCGACCAGGGCACCATCACCGAGGAGCAGTACCGCAAGGAGATCCAGAGCCTGGGCACGTTGGAGCAGAAGTTCCGTGACACCACTGGCTTCGTCGACGATCTCGTTACGGCGTACAGCAAGGTTCCCAGCGAGATCAGGTCGACCCTGTCCATCACGGCCAGCGGAAGTGGTCTGAGCATCCTGCTGCGGCTACTGAGGGGCACAGTCACGGGCAGCATCCCGCTGACGATGGGTGAGCACTCGGGCGGGCAGGTCGGCATGTTGGTCGGGTCGACCGCGGGCCGGCCGGGGCCGGGTCACGGCGCCTTCCTGGACCTTCCCACCCGCGACAGCGGTGGGCCGGTCGCGCCCGGGAAGTCGTACCTGATCGGCCGGCCGGAGATCCTGACGATGGGCTCGATGGGTGGGCACGTCACCCCGCTGGGCGGCGGAGGTTTCACCGCGGCGCCGGTCAACGTCTACGGCGGCGGATTCGGGCAGATGGCTTTTGAATGGCTGCGTAACGAGATCGCAGCCCGCGGCGGGACGCTGGCGGTCCTCAACCTGCGGGCCAGCTAGTGGCGACCGCGTTTCGTTCCGACGCCGACGTCACCAACGGCACCGCCGGCACGTCGGTGACGGTGGCGAAGCCGGCCGGGATCGTCGACACCGGGGCCAACCCGGACCGGGACCATCTCATCGCGTTCATCGCCGCCACCGGCATCCCGTCCTTCACTGCGCCGGCCGATTGGACATTGATCACCACGGCGGTGGACGCCACCAATGCGGTGACGCTCAAGGCGTACCGCAAACTCGCGTCATCCGAGGGCGCGTCGTGGACGTGGACGCTGGGGACCTCGCAACGCAACTGGGGTTGGGTGGGCGCCTACACCGGCGTCGACCCAGACAGTCCCGTCCTCGACTTCGCCGAGGACATCACGCTCGACTCGTCCACCATCCTGCAGGAGTTCGCCACCCTACCCAGCCACGGCCAGGGACTCTCGGCCGGGGCTGCGGTCCGCACCGCATCGGGTGCGGCGACGACGTGGACCCACACCAGCACCGAACGGGCCGACCTGTCCACCAACGCTGGCGCGGGCACCGACATCGCCGGAGTGGTCGGGGACTCGATCTGGGACGCTGGCTACACCACGCTGTACGGGCCGGAGGCCACGGCCTCTCAGGCTCAGACCGCCGGTGCCATGATCGTGGTCACGCTCAACCCGTACTTTGTGCCCTACGGCGGGGGTGTCGGGGACGCGGGGCTGATCCTGGAGGCCGCCCTCGGGGTCGACCCGGACTCCGACTCCTCGACGTGGACGTGGACGGACCTGACCTCGTTCGGCCTGCACTCGTCCCGGCTCGTATTGGAGCACGGTCGGTCCAACCGTGCCGTGGTGGCCGACCCGTCGCGGATGACGTTCAGCCTGCTGAATATCAACGGCGAGTTCACCGGCCCCACCGGCGCCTATACCCAGTACATGGTGCGCAACTTGCCCTTCCGGGTGCGCCTGAATGGGTTCGGGGTGTCCGTGGGCGGGAAGGGCTACCACAGGGGTACCGCGTTCCTCGCCTCGATGCGGCCCCGCTGGGACGCCTCGACCAACTTCGCGGTCGTCGACATCGTGGCGCAGGGGCGCCTACGGCGGTTGCAGCAGCGCACCGATGTGCTGCACTCGGCCGCGTACACCGCGATCCAGCGGATGACCAGCGACAGCGGCTTCGCGACACCGGTCGCCCATTGGCCGTTTGAGGACGAGTCCGGGTCCACCTCGGCGGCCAGTGCGGTGCCCGGGGTGAGCCCCGCCGCCACGTCCGGGCTGACCTTTGCCGTCGACAATTCGGTACTGGGCTCGAATTCCCTGCCCACCCTCTCGGCCACCTCCACGATCGTCGCTACGGTCCCGGCCCACGCCAGTACCGGCACGTGGACGGTCATGTTCGTCGCGACGATGCCGGCCGAACCGGCTGCCGCGACGACCTTGCTGGAGGTCGTGACCACCGGAACGGCCCGAACCTGGCGGGCCATCATCACCTCCGGTGCCCCGTCGACACTGACCCTGCAGGTGTTCGACACATCGGGCACGTCCGTTCTCAACACCAGCGTTTCGATAACCGAGGCCGACTTCTACGGCAGCCCCGAGTTCTACACCCTCACCGCCACCCAGAACGGCACCGGCATCGACTACAGCCTGACCGGGAACGGGATCGTTGGCGGCGTCTCGGGCACCCTCGCCTCACAAACTGCGGGCATTGTCACCCTCAACCGCAACGGGCCGGCCGCCGGCCTTGCCGGGGTGGCGTTCGGCCACCTGGCGCTGCACACGGCCCCCGGCGCCGAAGGCACCTTCAGTACCCTGCCGATCCTCGCCGGCAACTCGGTGGGCGGGGACTTCACCTGGGAACGGTTCCAAAGGCTCTGTCAGGAACAGAACATTCCCTACACATTCGACGTGGATACCGCCTTCGACGACGCCACTATGGGCCGGCAGACTGTCGCCACCCTCATGACGCTGCTGCGCGAATGCGAGACCGTCGACGGCTGCGTCCTCAACGACTCCGGCGAACTGACTGACGAAACCGGCCTGCTGTGGTTCCCCGCCCGCGCGGACCGCTATAACCTCAACGCGACCATGACGTTGGACATCGCCAGCGGAGAGGTCGCCCAACCCTTCGAGCCGGCCCTGGACGACCAGGACGTGGTCAACGACGTGGAGGTCTCCAACGTCGGCGGCTCGTCGTCCCGGGTCACCGATGAGGCTTCCATAGCCACGGAGGGCCGCTACCGCGAACTCGTCTCGGTCAACACCTACGACGACTCGTTCCTGGCGCAGATCGCCGGATGGCGGGTCAACCTAGGGACGGTGCGGGGGATGCGGTTCCCGGCCGTCGAATGGAACCTGCGCAAGTCGTCCACCCTCGCGCAGGAGTGGATGGCCTGCCGGCTCTTTCATCGGATCGACATCACCAACCCTCCCTCGCAGTACCCACCCGACGACATCCAGACGATCCTTGAGGGCTACGCCGAGGTCCTGGCCCAGGACGATTGGACCGTCCGCGGCTACCTGTCGCCGTACCAGCCCAACAAGGTGTTCGAACTCGCCGAGACCTCGGCCGACCAGAACCAGTGGGCTGGTCGACTGGCCGGTGACGATCCCGCCGCGATCCGGGTCGCGATCGACTCGGACGACACGAGCATCGTCTTCGACCCGAACGCGTTCCGCTGGACGCTGGTGGCCGACGACTTCGACCCCGACCCGAAGGTTCGGCTCGGATGGCCCGGCGAGGTCGTGGCCGTATCCGGAATCTCCACCACAGCGGCGACGTTCGTGGCCGCCGGCACCGCCGCCTCGGCGCACAGCGGAAACGTCACCCCGGGGCTGCCGGCCGGCACCCAGGCCGGTGACCTGCTGCTCATCTTCGCCGCGATCCGCGCCACCACCGGCGGTGTCAACACCCCCACCGACTACA
>JBLNGJ010000031.1:0-11416 GCA_050264675.1 Micromonosporaceae bacterium | reverse complement strand
ACGAGGTCCTCCGCCCGATGCACATCGCCGGCGAGCATCAGTGAGAAGCGCAGCAAGGCGCCGCCCCGGGCGGCGACGAACTCTTCGATGCTCGGCGGCACCGGCACCCCCTCTGTCACCTCCGACAACCCGCCCTCTGGGTCACGACGCTGCACGGTAGCCGCGGCGTGCTGGCGTTCCTAGCCTGTAGGTTGCCTAGATATATAGGAAACCTATATATTAGGCCAATGATGCAGGAGCCCACCTTCCTCGTGCTGGCCGCACTGGCCACCGAGACGCTGCACGGGTATGGGCTGATCCAGGCCGTGGCCGACCTGTCGGGGGGAAAGGTCGAGCTGCGGGCCGGGACGCTCTATCCGGCGCTGGACCGGCTCACCGACGCTGGCCTGGTCGACCTGGACCGGGAAGAGGTGGTCGAGGGGCGGCTGCGGCGTTATTACCGGCTCACCGACGCCGGGGCCGACCGTCTCGCCGAGGAGACGCAACGGCTGCGCCGCAACGCCGACGCCGCCTCCACGAGGTTGGCCACGCGGGCCGACGCGGCCAGGGCGGCCAAGGCAGCGGTCACCGGCGCGAACCGTCCACGCCGCCTCGCACCCGGCTGACCACCGATCCGCGCCACCCACCACTCTGGACAGAGGAGGCCCGATGGCGCCGCTGGAGTGCCAGTATCTGCTCCTGATGCGCGCGTATCCGCGCCAGTACCGGCAGCGTCGTGGTGAGGAGATGTTGGCCACCCTGCTTGACTCGGCGCGACCCGACCAGCGGCGAGCGTCCTGGCGAGACGTGACCGACTTGCTCGGCGGTGCGGCACGGGAGCGGTTGGGGCTGCACGCGGTGCCGGGCGCGGCCGATGGACTGCGCTTGGTCGGGCCGATGGCCCTGGTGCTCACCGCCGGCCAGGCGACGGTCGACTGGACGTTCCGGTGGGTTCAGTTGGGGCAGGCCGCGCTGGCCTGGTCGGACGTCGTCGACATAACCCTCGCCCTCGCGTGGGTAACGGCGTTGCTGGTGCGGGCAGTCTTCCCAGGCACGGGGGTGGCGCCGGCCACGCTGGCCTGGCTGGGCACGGTAGTCCTGTCTGCGACCGCCGGGCCCTGGCCGGACCGGGTGGGCGCGGCATGGGGCATCGGGCCGCATGCACTCATGTGTGTCTGCGGGTTCGTCGCCATGGTCGGCACCGGGCACCGCGCCGGGGCGGCTGAGCGGGTCGGCATTATTACCGGCTCGGCCGCATTCCTCATGCCAGTGGCGTTCTGCCTTGTGCCGATGACCAACGGAAGAGGCGACGATCCGATTCCGACGGCGCTGCAGGTGCTCTACCCGGCGTGGAACCTGATGTTCTGGGTGGTGCCGGTTGGGTTGGCGCTGGCGGGCGCGGCACTGCTGATCTGGCGCCGTGACAGTCGAGGGCTCTGGGCGGCACTGATCATGTTGATGGTGCTACCGATGCAGCTTCCCTGGGTATACTTCGCGTGGCCGGCGCCACTGGAGGCCCTCGTCCAGGCCCGCTTGCTGCCGTACGTGCTAGTCCTCGTGCTGGCTGTGACATTCGCGGTCGCGGTCTCGATCAGGTCCGCTCCTCACCAGGCTCCGCTGCGGCGTTGCGGCGCTCTCTGCCTAGGTCTGGCCGCCGGGATCGCAACCGCCACCGTCACATTCGAGATTGGCGGGGACGTATACACCACCAACGCGCACGTCATCCCGATGGTGGCCGTCGCGGCCCTGTTCCTGGTCGCCGCGCTCGCCGGCCATCGACTGCCGGTCGGGGTCACTCGCGGGTTGACCGGCGCAGCGGTGCTGGCGGCCTTGGCCGTGAGCCGGGTGAGTCAACTGCCGAACCAGATCGATCTGACCGCGGCGCTCGTTGTGCTGGGTCTGGTCGCCATGGCGACCGCGCCGCGACGCCGTGCCGTCGGCGCGACCGTGCTGGGCGTCGTGCTCACCGGGTATGCCACCTACGGCCTCGCGCTGTCCTTACCCAGCGGCGGCATTCCGTTTAGCCCCTGGATCCAGTGCGCCGAAAGCACGTACGGATCGACACTGGTGGTGTGCGACCTGCGGGACTGGGCCATGCAGATGGCGCCGCTGGTCGCCTTGGCCGGACTCATACCTACCCTGATCGTTGCGGCCGCGGCCATGCTGAACCAGGCGGGCGCCGCCCCAATCGTCGTGGCCCAGCGAGAATCCGACGGCGTCGGCGCCACCGGATTCGCCGCCCAACCGGGCTTGGGCCCGCCCACGGTGGCCTTTGCCGCGGCACTACTGCTGTGCCTGCTGGTGCTGAGCCCGGTCCGGCAGCCGCTGACGCTGGCCGCCGTTACCGGTTCTTCCGTGGCGCTGCTGCTGGCGACCAGGGCGGTGCTGGCCTGGCTGCGCTACGCGACCAGAACGTCCGCGTCGTAGCGCCCGACATCGGGTCGTGGCGAATCCCAGTCGCCGGAGGTTCAACTCGGGAAGGGAGCCGATGGCGGCTCGGTCGACGAGCCACACCCACGGGATGGCCCTGGCGACTGGCGTGCCAGCGCGATCTAAAGTCGCGCAGCCGCACCCTGTGACGTGCGGACGACCAGACAAATGAGCATTACGCTTCCCATCGATATGGCCGAGGCTCGGCGGGAGCGGGTCGCCTCGGGTGAGTACGCCAGCGAGAGCGAGGTCGTGCGCGAGGGCTGCGTGCGCTGTTCGCTCGCGACCAGGCCGTGGCGATCCGTCCCGGTGACCCGTGGCGTGAGGTTTCTCGCCCGAGGCGGAGAAGCAGCTCCTTGACTTATATGTGTTCATTCGACCTGACTACTCCGCGCGGCCTACACGACCAAAACCTCGACGTCGTAGCGCCGGATGTCGGCGTCGCGCGTGGCCAAGGTAAGACCCTCGACCGTGGCCTGGGCGATGAGCATGCGGTCGAACGGGTCGCGGTGATGATCCGGGAGCCGTCCGGCCGCGATGGCGTGGTCATGGGTGATGGGGAGGGGCTGGAACCCCATGTCGCGCACCCGCTCGGCGAGATCCGATGGGCCGCTGAGCTTGCCCGCGCGCTGCTTGATGGTGATCTCCCAAAGAGTCACCGAGCTGAGAAAGATGTCAGGGTCGTGGCGCAGTCGGTCGAGCATGTCGTCGCCGAGCTCAGGCGCCGCCGCGAGCCCCCACAAGACGACGTGGGTATCGAGCAGCAGACTCACGAAGGCATGCCGAACTCAGCGGCGATCTCAGAATTGGTCTGGGGCGAGTCCCAGTCGCCGGAAAGGTCCAACTCGGGAAGGGAGCCGATGGCGGTTCGGTCGGCGCGCCGCACCAACGGGATGACCTTGGCGACCGGCGTACCGGCGCGATCGATGTAGATCTCCTCACCGCGCTCCACCCGCTCGATGATGCGAGACAGATGCGTCTTGGCGTCGTGCATGTTGTAGTGGACCGCCTCTGACGCCATGGCTTCACCTCCTTAGCTAGGAGCTTAGTCTAGTATGCCTAACATATGTACGCCTTATCTGTTGATCGAGCGCGGTGAAGCCCGACCGCTCCACGGGTGTACTTCTACCTAATCTGGTAGTCTTACACCCATGGCCCTGAACATCAAGGATCCCGAGACCGAACGGCTCGCGACCGAAGTGGCAACCCTCGCCGGCGAGACGAAGACACGTGCCATCAACGTCGCGCTCCAGGAACGCCGGGCACGGCTGGCTGCTGCTCAAGCCATCCATGACCACACCGCACGGCTGCTCCGATTCCTGACCGACGAAGCGTGGCCACAGGTTCCGGCCGAGATTCTTGGCAAGGCGCCCACCAAGGCTGAGCGTGAGCAGATCCTTGGGTACGGGCCGGAGGGCGTGTGATCCTCGACAGCTCGGCAGTGATCGCGATCCTCCTCAGGGAGCCTGGCTGGCGGCCCCTGCTCGATCGGATCGGCGAGGGTGACGTTCCCGGCATCGGCACGCCCACACTGGTCGAGTCGGGGATGGTTCTCTGCGCCCGACTCGGCCCGACCGGGAAGTCACTCCTGGCGCGCTTGGTGCAGGAGACAGGGATGCGCGAACTCACCTTTACGAGTGCTCACTGGCCCGTCGCAGTCGACGCCTACCTGCGCTACGGGAAAGGCAGACATCCGGCGGCGCTCAACTTCGGCGACTGCCTGACCTACGCCACCGCGGCCATCGCCCATGAGCCGCTGCTCTGCGTGGGCGACGACTTCCGCAAGACCGACCTACCGCTGGTCGCCGTTCCCGAGTGACTGACCTTCGACGCACGATCTTGGGTTTGGCGACGCCGTTGGCGATCAATTCACACGCATACGTCCTCGATCAACCGGCAACCCGGGTTCAGAGACGTCCGCAGAGGCCGAACGGCGAGATCTCGCTAAGAGTTTCTGCTGACCTAGTGTCGGACCGGGGCGGGTCGTTCGTAGATAACGTGAGCGGCGCCCGGCGTGGGTCGCCGGGATGATGGAGTCATGCGATGACGCGGTACTTGATCTCCTTCGATGCCGGCGCAATGGATCACATTCTCGACGAGGAGATGCCCGCCGTGGGCAAGGCCGCGCACGCGGTCATCCAGGAGGCCGTGGACGCCGGCGCGTGGGTCTTCGGCGCCGGACTGGAACGGCAGCAGGCAAGCATCGTGGCCACCGACGGGACGGTGACCGACGGCCCGTACCCGGAGACCAAGGAGGTCATTGGCGGGTTCGCGGTCGTCGACGTGCCCTCACGTGAGGAGGCGCTGGCGTGGGCCGCCAAGATCGCCGTCGCGTGCCGCTGTGCGCAAGAGGTACGGGAGGTCTTACCGGACCCGAGCAAGACTCGATGCTCCGCCAGGATGCCCGGCGATCGTGACGCGGGTCACTCCGGGCCGCGCTCAAGCGACGGCTGCCACTCTCGCCTGATCAGCCCGTAGACCCACGAGTCGGAGACCTCGCCGTTCACGACGCAGTCTTCCCGCAACGTCCCTTCCCGGACGAACCCGAGCTTCTCCAGCACGCGGGCAGATGCCAGGTTACGCGTGTCGGCCTCGGCCTGGACCCGATTGAGGTCCAGCGTGTCGAACGCCCACCGCAGCACGGCGCGGGCGGCCTCCGTCGCGTAGCCGTGGCCCCACGCCGCATCGCCGTAGCAGTAGCCCAACGACGCGCTGCGGTGTTCTGGGTTCCACCGGGTCAGGCTGCACCAGCCGATGAACGCCCCGTCGGAGACGCGATCGACGGCGAGCCGCGCCCCGGTGCCCTCCTCGGCCAACTGCCGGCTCGCCGTGATGAACCGCTCGGCGCGCGCGTGTTCGTGCCATGGCGGCGCGTTCCAGTAGCGCAGCACATGGGCGTTGCTGTGCAGCGCGACGAGGTCGTTCGCATCGGCGTCGTCGAAGGGACGCAGGCGAAGGCGGGCGGTGTGCAGTGTGGGAGTCGGCAGCGACATGCGCGTCATGGACCTCAGGTCACGGTCGGCGGCAGCGGGCGGCGAGGAGGCCGGTGGCGCAGGGGCCGTTGACGATCTCACCCTCGAAGATCATGTCGACCGCCCGGCCCAGGTCGAACCGGGCCACGGTGAGTTCGGCCTCCTCGTGCTCGCGGCGGTGCCGATCGGGCTCGGGCACCGGGCTCAGGTCGCGGGCCAGGAAGATCCGCATGTACTCGTCGGAGTGGCCAGGGCTGGTGAAGATCTCGATGAGCGGCTCCCAGTGCGCCGCGCGCAGGTCGGCCTCCTCGGCCAGCTCCCGGACGGCACACGCCTGCGGCGCCTCCCCGGCCAGGTCGACCAGGCCGGCGGGCAGCTCCCACAGGTAGCGCCCGACCGGGTGGCGGTACTGCCGGACCAGCACGACCCGGTCGGCCTCATCGAGGGCGACCACGCCGACCGCGCCCAGGTGGCGGGTGTACTCCCGGGTCGCGGTCACGCCGCCGGGCATGGCCACGTCGTCGGAGAGCACCTCGAAGATGTCGCCCTGGTAGTGCCGCACGCTCGACCGCACCGCGTACTGGTGCCCGGCGTTCGCGCCGCCGGAGGGTCGGCGGGTCACGAAGCCGTGGCGGGTGTCACCGGCGCCACCGACCCGACGCCCGGCGTCGCACCAGCGCCATTGCTGCTCGCCGGCGAGACGGCCGCCCCGACCTCGACCGGCAGCCGGTCGGCCTCGTTGTAGGCCAGCGCGGCGCCGATGAAGCCGACGAAGAGCGGATGGGGCCGGGTCGGCCGGCTCTTCAGCTCGGGGTGCGCCTGGGTGGCCACGAAGAACGGGTGTAGGTCACGTTCGAGCTCGATGAACTCCACCAGCCGCCCGTCCGGCGAGGTGCCGCTCATCGTCAGGCCGGCCTTGCTGAGCCGGTCGCGGTAGGCGTTGTTCACCTCGAAACGGTGCCGGTGGCGTTCATTGACCTCGGTGGTGCCGTACGCCTGGGCGACCAGCGAACCGGGCATCAGATCAGCCGGATAGGTACCCAGGCGCATGGTGCCACCCAGGTCGCCTCGACCGGCGACGATGTCTTCCTGGTCGGCCATGGTGGCGATGACCGGGTGCGCGGTCTCCGGATCGAACTCGAGGGAGTTCGCCCCCTCCAGGTCGGCCAGGTGCCGGGCCACCTCGATGGTCATGCACTGCAGGCCGAGGCAGAGGCCGAGGGTCGGGATGGCGCGCTCCCGCGCGTACCGGACCGCGCCGATCTTGCCTTCGATGCCGCGCACGCCGAACCCGCCCGGGATGACCACTCCGTCGACGCCGTGCAGCGCCGCAGCGGCGCCGGTCGGGCTCACGCACTCGTCGCTGGGCACCCAGCGGATCTGCACCCGGGCCCGGTGCGCGAAGCCGGCCGCCCGGATGGCCTCGGTGACCGAGAGGTACGCGTCGGGCAGGTCGATGTACTTGCCGACCAGCGCGACGGTGACCGTACGCCGGGGATGGTGCACCCGGTCGAGCAGGTCGTCCCAGCGGGTCCAGTCGACGTCGCGGAAGCTCAACCCGAGCCGGCGCACGACGTAGGCGTCCAGCCCTTCCCGGTGCAGCACCTTCGGGATGTCGTAGATGCTGGGTGCGTCGGCCGCGGAGACCACGGCTTCCCGGTCGACGTCGCAGTAGAGCGAGAGCTTGTGCTTGAGCTTGTCGGGGATCTCCCGGTCGGAGCGCAGCACGATGGCGTCGGGCTGGATACCGATGCTGCGCAGCGCGGCCACCGAGTGCTGGGTCGGCTTGGTCTTCAGCTCACCGCTGGGCGCGAGGTACGGCACGAGCGAGACATGCAGGTAGAAGCAGTTGTCCCGGCCGATGTCGTGGCGCACCTGGCGGATCGCCTCCAGGAACGGCAGCGACTCGATGTCGCCCACGGTGCCGCCCACCTCGGTGATGACCACATCGGGCTGCCGCCCGTCCTCATCCGGCAGGGCCATGGCCCGGATCCGCGCCTTGATCTCGTTGGTGACGTGCGGGATCACCTGGACCGTGTCGCCGAGGTACTCCCCCCGCCGCTCCTTCGCGATCACCTCGGAGTAGATCTGACCGGTGGTCACGTTGGCGTTGCGGGAGAGGTCGCGGTCGAGGAAGCGCTCGTAGTGGCCGATGTCGAGATCGGTCTCGGCGCCGTCGTCGGTGACGAAGACCTCACCGTGCTGGAACGGGTTCATCGTGCCGGGGTCGACGTTGAGGTACGGGTCGAGCTTCTGCATCACCACGTGAAGACCGCGGGCGGTCAGAAGGTTGCCCAGGCTCGAGGCGGTCAGACCCTTGCCGAGCGAGGAGGCAACGCCACCCATGATGAAGATGTGCTTGGTCGTGCGCGCCGATGGGGCCAAGGCCTGCTCCCGTGGTCGAGCCGATGTGCGAACACACTGCTAGATCAAGCGATCCACGGGATTTCACGGTAACACGACGGTGGCACTCACTCGGTTTCCGCCGCGCCGCCCGGCGTGGCGGCCGGCGAAGCGCCCGGCGCGGCGCCCGGCCAGGCCCCCGGCGTAGCGAGGGTTGGCCCGGGTGCGGGCGAGACCGCGGCGGCGGCCAACGCGGACGCGACCAAGGTGCGTTCGTCGGCGTGCGCCAGCGCCCGCAGCGAGGCGAGCGTCACCAGCGGCAGCGCCGTCGCGGCGGCAGCGCCGGCGACGGTGAACCCGGCGCCGTTGAGGATCCCGCCGAGCAGCGCCGCCACGGCCAGCCCGGCGGCTGCCGCCCGTAATGCCGGATAAACTCCAAACAGGCGCTTGAGCCCGCCCCAGGGCTGGAGCAGCACGAAGAAGATGAAGACCGCGGCGACCGCGGCGAGCACGGTCAGCGGGCTGGTCGCGACCGCGAGCACGTTGGCGGCGCTGGCCCGGCTGACCAGCGCGCCCGCGGTGCCGTCGCGGACGGCGGCGACGAACTGCCCCAGGCTGCCCCGTCGCTGCGGATCCCGGCCGTAGTCGAGCAGGGCGAACGCCGCGGTCGCCGCGAGCCCGGTGCCGACTGCGGTGACGATGCGCCCGAGCGTGAGCCAGCCACCGGTAGCGAGCACCGCGGCCACACCCACCCCGGCGGTGAGCGCGACCGCGCCGGCCGCGTCCGAGCCGAGGTACGGACTGCCCACCACGATCACGCCCAGGCAGCCCAGGCCAGCCACCAGCACGGCCCGCCAGCTGCGCGCCACCTGCTGGGCCAGGCACCCGGCGGCGATCAGCACCCCGGCGACCACGACCCCGAGCCCGACCACGCCCAGGCCGGCGAAGCGACCGCCGTCCAGCGCCGAATAACCGGCCACCCCGTTGAGCTGCAGGCGGCCGCCGCCGAGCACGTCCAGCATGACCACCACCGCGGCGAGCGCGGCGGCGCCGGCGGTCGGCCCGAGCGTGTGCCGGCGCAGCGGCGAGAAGACGACCCCGGCGGTCGCCACCGCGAGCAGGCTCAGCCATACCGCGGTGAAGAGCAGGCCCGGCGAGCCGCTGCGCCACCACGGCACCACATCGGCGGCCAGCGCCGCCGGCACCGCCAGTGCCGCGGCCACGAGGAGCACCTCGGCCAGGCGGTGCGGCGGCAACCGCACCATCAGCCGGCGCGAGGGGGCCGACCAGACCCGGGCCAACCACCGCAGCCCGGCCGGCCACCGGGGCGGGCGCAGCATGGCGAACGGCGGCCGGAGCGGGCCGGTGCCGGGTCGGGCCCGGCGCAGCAGCGGAATCGTCGCGGCGAGCAGCAGCACCTGGGCGACGACGACGAACACGTAGACGCCGGTGGCGACCCGCCGCTGAGCGATGGCCTCGCCGTCGGCGTCGGCGAGCCGGTCGACCGCGACGGCGAGATCGTCCGGGCGTCCGTCCAGGCGGCCGGCCGGGTACCCGGCGAAGAGGCGGCCCGGGCGCGGCTTGCCCAGGGCGGCGAGCGCGGTCGCGGCGATGTCGAAGAGCTGCAGGTAACCCGATCGGCTGGTGCTGGCCGAGGCGAGCCAGCCACCGTCGTAGCCGGGGCCGTCGGCGATGACCACGTGCAGCCGCCCGGGTGCCTCGGTGTCGGCGAGGCCGGCGACGAGCACCAGCGAGCGCTCCGGCCGGGCGTCGAGCACCCGGGCCGCCTGGGCCTCGACCCGGGCCACCGCGGTGGCCCGGGCGGGGCCGGTGCCGACCACCTCACCCAGGTCGACGATCGAGAGCACGCACTGGCTGAGCAGGTCGGCCGGATCATCGGGCAGGCCCTCCGCGTACCGGTCGACCCGCCCGATCGGCCGGGCCGCCGCCACCGCCGCACCCCGGCCGACCGCGACCGTGCAGCGCACCGACTCGGCGAGCGCACCGGGGCGGGCCCCCCAGGGCAGCTTCTCGTTCTCGCGGACGACCAGCTGCTGGTCCCGGACGAACCCGCCGATGCCGTCGGGACGGTCGACCGGCACGTCGAATGACGGGCAGCTGGTCGTGTCCCGGGTCTTGACCCGCTGGGCCAGGTTGCCGGCGCCGAGGGTGAGCCAGCCGTCGGCCGGGCAGGTCAGCCGGCGGGCCGAGCGCACGGCCAGGGCGCCGATCGAACCGTTCTCGGCCAGCCGCCACAGTGCCGGCGTGCCGCTCGGCGTGACATCGTCCCACCGCAGGCCGGGCGCACCGGCGATGATCACGTAATCGGCCCGGTTACGCGGTGTGGCCGCAGCCGGGGCGGTGAGCAGCGCCGCCAGGCCGATCAGGGCGAGCGCGGCGGCGGCGAGCCCGGGCGCGAGCCGCCCGGTGGGTTTCATGGTCGGGTGCCGGGTTCGTCCGGCCCGGCCGGGTCGGGCTGGCGCGCCGGTGCGCACAGCTCGGCGTAGACCGCAACCACCTGCCCGACCGTCTCCGCCTCGGTCGGCCAGCGGGCGGCCCGGGCCGGGCCGGCCGCGGCCAGCCGGGCGCGCAGGGAACCGTCCGCGAGCAGCCGCCGCACCGCCTGGTCGAGGGCGTCCACGTCGCCGGGCGGGATCAGCAGGGCCGCGTCACCGACGAGTCCGGGTACGCCGCCGACCTCGGTCGCGACCAGCGGCACCCCGGCCGCCAGCGCCTCCTGGGCGAAGAGCTGGCGGGCCTCCCAGACGCTGCTGACCACGGCCACATCGGCCGCGGCGAGCAGGTCGGCGACGTCGGTGCGGTAACCGAGCAGGCTCACCGGCGCCCGGGCGGTGAAGATCTGGGCGGCGAGGTCACGGTAGGCGGGCCCGGTCCCGGCGATCACCACGATCGGAGTGGGCTCGAGCTCGCGCCAGCGGGCCGCGGCCGCGACGAGCACGTCGTACCCCTTCTGCGGGTGCAGGCGGCCGACCGAGAGCACGAGCGGGCGGGCGGCGGTGTCGAGCTCACGGCGCACCGCCGCGGCGGCCCCGGGCCGGGGAACGCGCACCGGCGCGGCCACCTCACCGAGGCGCACGTCCCGCCCACCCAGCGCGCGGGCCCGCTCGGCCAGGTCCGGCGACGCGGCGAGGGTCACGTCGGCACGGCGGGCCACCACCCGTTCGCCGAGGCGCAGCGCCCGGGTGCGCGCGCCCTGGCCGAGCACGGCGTTGTGCCAGCTGACCACGAGCCGGGGCGGGCGGGCCAGGGCGGCGATGAGACCGGCCCGCAGCCCGTGCGCGTGCACCACGTCGACCGGGTGCGCGCGCAGCTCGCGGCGCAGGTCGCGGACCGCGGGCACGATTCCGGTGTCCACCCCGGCCGGGATCTCCAGCGCCACCACCCGACCGACCGCGGCGAAATCGAACCGGGCGGCGGTCTCGGCCGGGCAGCAGATGGTGACCGCGATGCCCTGGGCGGTCAGGCCGTGGGCCAGCGCCCGCACGTGGCGACCGATGCCGCCGGTGCTGGCGCCGAGCACGAGCGCGACCCGGAGACGTTCGCGCACCGCGTCCCCGCCCACCCGACCTCCTTCGTCACGGCCCGATCTTCGTCACGGCCCGATCTTCGTCACGGCCCGATCTTCGTCACGGCCCGATCTTCGTCACGGCCCGATCTTCGTCACGGCCCGA
>JBLNGJ010000030.1:0-12951 GCA_050264675.1 Micromonosporaceae bacterium | reverse complement strand
GGCCGCCTTGGCCAGCGGCACGGCGGTGGCCTTGGAGACGAACGGGACGGTGCGGGACGCCCTTGGATTGGCCTCCAGCACGTAGAGGGTGTCGTCCTTGAGCGCGTACTGCACGTTGAGCAGTCCGCGCACGCCGACCCGCCCGGCGATCGCCTCGGTGTAGGCGCGCACCTTCGTCACGTCGGTCGAGGCGAGCGTGCTCGGCGGCAGCGTGCAGGCCGAGTCGCCGGAGTGGATTCCGGCCTCCTCGATGTGCTCCATGACGCCGCCGAGGAAGACCGCGCCGGTGCCGTCGGCGAGCGCGTCCACGTCGATCTCGATCGCGTCGTCGAGGAAGCGGTCGACGAGCACGGGGTGCTCGGGCGAGATCGCAGTGGCCCGGGTGATGTAGGCCTTCAGGGTGGCGTCGTCGTAGACGATCTCCATGCCGCGGCCACCGAGCACATAGGACGGCCGCACCAGCACCGGGTAGCCGATCTCCTCGGCGATCCGCTTGGCCTGCTCGAAGCTGATCGCCGTGCCGTGCGCGGGAGCGAGCAGCCCGGCCTCCTGCAGCAGGCGCCCGAACGCGCCGCGGTCCTCGGCGAGGTGGATCGACTCCGGCGTGGTGCCCACGATCGGCAGGCCGGCCGCCTTGAGCTGGCGGGCCAGGCCGAGCGGGGTCTGCCCGCCCAGCTGCACGATCACCCCGACGAGCCCCGGCCCACCCGCCTCGACCCCGCTGGTGTGCTCGGCGTGGCAGACCTCGAGCACATCCTCGAAGGTGAGCGGCTCGAAGTAGAGCCGGTCGGCGGTGTCGTAGTCGGTGGAGACCGTCTCCGGGTTGCAGTTAATCATGATCGTCTCGTGCCCGGAGGCGCGCAGGGCCATCACCGCATGCACGCAGGAGTAGTCGAACTCGATGCCCTGCCCGATGCGGTTCGGCCCCGAGCCGAGGATGACCACCTTCGGTCGGGTCGAGGGCGCGACCTCGCTCTCCTCGTCGTAGGAGGAGTAGTGGTACGGCGTACGCGCGGCGAACTCGGCGGCGCAGGTGTCGACGGTCTTGTACACCGGTCGGATCTGCATGCGGTGGCGCAGCCGGCGCACGCCATCCTCGCCGGCGAGCTCGGGGCGCAGCGCGGCGAGCTGGCGGTCGGAGAGCCCGGCCCGCTTGGCCCGGCGTAGCATCGCCTCGGTGAGCACCGGCGTGGCTATGATCTCGGCTCGAAGCTCCACAAGGGACAGGATCTGGTCGACGAACCACGGGTCGTACCCACTCGCCGCGCTCACCTCGGCCACGCTCGCGCCCAGCCGCAGCGCGAGCTCCACGGTGGAGAGCCGGCCGTCATGGGGGGTTCGCAGGGCCGCCAGGGTCGACTCGCGGGTCGCCTCCGGCGGGTCGGGGGCGGTCCAGAACCCGGGCTGCGGGGTCTCCAGTGAGCGCATCGCCTTGTTCAGCGCCTCGGTGAAGTTACGCCCCAACGCCATCGCCTCGCCCACCGACTTCATCGTCGTGGTGAGCTCCGGGTCGGCGGCCGGGAACTTCTCAAAGGCGAACCGGGGCATCTTGACCACGACGTAGTCCAGGCTCGGCTCGAACGCGGCCGGCGTCTGGAGGGTGATGTCGTTGGGGATCTCGTCCAGGGTGTAGCCGATGGCGAGCTTCGCGGCGATCTTGGCAATCGGGAACCCGGTCGCCTTGGACGCCAGCGCCGAGGAACGGGAGACGCGGGGGTTCATCTCGATCACGACCAGGCGCCCGGTCTGCGGATGCACGGCGAACTGGATGTTGCAGCCGCCGGTGTCCACCCCGACCTCGCGCAGCACCGCGATGCCGAGGTCGCGCATCCGCTGGTACTCCCGGTCGGTCAGGGTCATCGCCGGCGCCACCGTCACCGAGTCACCGGTGTGCACGCCCATCGGGTCGACGTTCTCGATCGAGCAGACCACGACCACGTTGTCGTTGCGGTCGCGCATGAGCTCGAGCTCGAACTCCTTCCAGCCGAGCACGCTCTGCTCGACCAGCACCTCGTGCACCGGCGACGCGGCCAGGCCTCCGCCGGCCAGCCGGTCAAGCTCGGCCGGGGTGTGGGCCAGGCCCGAGCCGAGACCACCCATGGTGAACGAGGGCCGGATCACCACCGGCAGGCCGAGCTCGGCGACGGCGGCGTGGACCTCGTCGAGCGAGTGGCACACCCAGGAGCTGGGCACCTCGCCGCCGGCCTTGACCACGATCTCCTTGAACAGCTGGCGGTCCTCGCCGCGGCGGATGGCCTCGATGCTGGCGCCGATCAGCTCCACCCCGTGCTTTTCCAGCACCCCCGACTCGTGCAGCGCGACCGCGGTGTTCAGCGCGGTCTGCCCGCCCAGGGTGGGCAGCAGCGCGTCCGGGCGCTCCCTGGCGATCACCAGCTCGACGAACTCGGGCGTGATCGGCTCGACGTAGGTGACGTCGGCGAACTCCGGATCTGTCATGATCGTGGCCGGGTTGGAGTTGATCAGTGAGACCCGCAGGCCCTCGGCCCGCAACACCCGGCACGCCTGGGTGCCCGAGTAGTCGAACTCACAGGCCTGGCCGATGACGATCGGCCCAGAGCCGATCACCAGCACGTGCTGCAGGTCAGTTCGCTTCGGCATGCACCCGCCCTTCCGGCCGGCCGTACGTGAGCAGTTCGACGAAGCGGTCGAAGAGGTAGTCGGCATCGTGCGTGCCGGCGGCCGCCTCGGGGTGGAACTGCACCGTGAACGCGGGCCGGTCCAGGCAGCGCAGCCCTTCGACCACCCCGTCGTTGAGGCACACGTGGCTCACCTCGACGGCCCCGAACTCGGTCGGCACCACCCGGTCGGTCGGAGCGTCGACGGCGAAGCCGTGGTTGTGCGAGGTCACCGCCACCGTGCCGGTGGTGCGGTCGAGCACCGGCTGGTTGATGCCCCGGTGGCCGTAACCCAGCTTGTAGGTGGCGAAGCCCAGCGCCCGGCCGAGGATCTGGCTGCCGAAGCAGATGCCGAACAGCGGCAGGCCGCGACGCATCACCTCGCCGGCCAGGCGCACCGGACCGGCGGCGGTGGCCGGGTCACCCGGGCCGGGCGAGAGGAAGACCGCGTCCGGGCCGACCGCGAGGACATCGTCGAGTGTGGACGATGCCGGCAGCACGTGGGTGGTCACGCCGCGGGCGGCCAGCCGCCGGGTCACGTTGCGTTTGATGCCCAGGTCGATCGCGGCGACGGTGAACCGGTGCGGGCCTTCGGCGGCGACCGTGTACGGCCGCGGCGTGCTCACCTCGGCGGTGAGGTCGGCGCCGAGCATGGGCGGGCTGGCCAGCACCCGCTCCCGCAGCGCCGCCGGGTCGTGCTCCACACTGGACACGCCCACCCGCATCGCGCCGCGCTCACGCAGGTGCCGGGTCAGCGCCCGGGTGTCGATCCCGCTGATGCCGACCACGCCCTCGGCGGCCAGCCGCTCCTCCAGCGGGCCGGTGGCCCGCCAGTTCGACGGCGTGCGGGCCGGGTCGCGCACCACATACCCGCTGACCCAGATCCGGTCGGACTCGTCGTCGGAGTCGTTGACCCCGGTGTTGCCGATGTGCGGCGCCGTCTGCACGACCACCTGGCGGTGGTAGGACGGGTCGGTCAGCGTCTCCTGGTAACCGGTCATCGCGGTGGTGAACACGGCCTCGCCGAACGTCTCCCCCACGCTGCCGTAGGCCTCGCCGCAGAACGTCCGCCCGTCCTCCAGCACCAGGATCGCGCTCCGCCGGGTGCTCACTGCTGCGCCTTTCCGTCCAGGACCGTCGGCTCGCCGCGCAGGAACGTGGCCACCACCCGGGCCGGCAGCGCCATCCCGGCGTACGGGGTGTTGCGGCTACGGCTGGCCAGGCCGGCCGGGTCCACCGTCCACCGGGCGGCCGGGTCGACCAGGGTCAGCGTGGCCGCCCGCCCCGGCGCCGGGTCGCGACCGTGCTCGGCGAGCCCGGCGATGCGGGCCGGCGTGCGGGACAGGCGCTCGGCGAGCCCGTCCCACCCCAACTCGTCGCCGAGGCAGTGCCAGACCACCGACAGGGCCGTCTCCAGGCCGAGCATGCCCGGCCGGGCGTAGGCCCACTCGCACTCCTTGTCCTGCACGGCGTGCGGGGCGTGGTCGGTGGCGACCGCGTCGATGACGCCCTCGACCAGGGCGGCCCGCAGCGCGGTCACGTCCTGCGCCGTACGCAGCGGCGGGTTCACCTTGAACACCGGGTCATACCCGCTCACCGAGATGCGTTTGTTCGCAGGTGCGGGGCTCGCAAGCTCGCTCCTCCCGCTCACGGCGGCCTCCGTGAGCAGAAGATGATGCGGGGTCACCTCGGCGGTGACCGCGATGCCCCGGGCCTTGGCCCAGCGCAGGATCTCCACGCTGCCGGCGGTCGAGACGTGGCAGATGTGCAGGCGGGCGCCGACGTGCTCGGCGAGCAGCACGTCCCGGGCGATGATCGCCTCCTCGGCGACCGCCGGCCAGCCGGGCAGCCCGAGCCGGGCCGACTCGACACCTTCGTGCATCTGCGCGCCGTCGGTGAGCCGGGGTTCCTCGGCGTGCTGCGCGATCACCCCGGCAAAGGCCCGCACGTACTCCAGCGCCCGCCGCATCAGCCGGGGATCCGCCACGCAGAAGCCGTCATCGGAGAAGATGCGCACTCGCGCCGCCGAATCGGCCATCGCGCCCAGCTCAGCGAGGCGCTCGCCGCGCAGACCCACGGTGACCGCGCCGATCGGCTGCACATCGACCAGGCCGGCGTCGCGGCCCAGGCGCCAGACCTGTTCCACCACACCGGCGGTGTCGGCCACCGGTGACGTGTTCGCCATCGCGCAGACCGCCGTGTAGCCACCCAGGGCCGCGGCGCGCGAGCCGGAGGCGACCGTTTCGGCGTCCTCCCGGCCCGGTTCCCGCAGGTGGGTGTGCAGGTCGACCAGGCCGGGCAGGGCGACGAGACCGTCCGCGTCGATCAGCTCGGCGCTGGGTCGGCGGGTCAGCCGCCCCGTCTCGGCGACCACACCGTCGCGGATCAGCAGGTCGGTCACCTCGCCGCCGGCGAGCTGGACTGCCTTGATCAGGTACGTGGTCCTCATTGACCGGCCCCCAACATCAGATAGAGCACCGCCATGCGGACACTCACACCGTTGGCCACCTGCTCCACGACCGTCGACCGGGCCGAGTCAGCCACCTCCGGCGCGATCTCCATGCCCCGGTTCATCGGCCCGGGGTGCATCACCGTGGCGTGGGCGGGCAGGCCGCGGACCCGGTCCAGGTCCAGGCCGTAGCGGCGGGCGTACTCACGCTCCGACGGGAAGTACGAGTCGTTCATCCGTTCCCGCTGCACCCGCAGCATCATCACCACGTCGGCGGTGGGCAGCACCGCGTCGAGGTCGAAGCTGATGTCGACCGGCCACGCCTGGGCCCCCACCGGCAGCAGGGTTGGCGGCGCCACCAGCGTGACGTGCGCGCCGAGCGTGCGCAGCAGCGCCACGTTCGAGCGGGCTACCCGGCTGTGCAGCACATCACCGACGATCACCACCTTGAGCCCCTCGACCCGCCCGTGCCGGGTCCGCATCGTGTACGCGTCCAGCAGCGCCTGGGTCGGGTGCTCGTGGGTTCCGTCGCCGGCGTTGATCACGGTGCCGTCGACCCACTGGGCGAGCCGGTGCGGCGCTCCCGCCGCCGGGTGGCGGATCACCACCGCGTCGGCACCCATCGCCTGCAGGGTCAACGCGGTGTCCTTGAGGCTCTCCCCCTTGGCGACGCTCGAACCCGTGGCCGAGAAGTTGATCACGTCGGCGGAGAGGCGCTTCGCCGCCGCCTCGAAGGAGATGCGGGTACGCGTGGAGTCCTCGTAGAAGAGGTTGACCACGGTGCGTCCGCGCAGCGTGGGCAGCTTCTTGACGCTGCGGCCGGCGGTGGCGGCCATCTGGGTGGCGGTGTCGAGCACCAGGGTGGCCGCACGCCGGTCCAGGTCGCCCGCGCTGAGCAGGTGCGTGATCGGGAGCGCTCCAGTCACCCGTCCTCCTTACCGGTGATCCTGATCTCATCGGTGCCGTCGGTCTCGGTGAGCAGCACCCGGACGCTCTCGTCGATCGAGGTCGGGATGTTCTTGCCCACGTAGTCGGCGCGGATGGGCAGCTCCCGGTGGCCGCGATCGACCAGCACCGCGAGCTGCACCACGCGGGGGCGACCCAGGTCGGCCAACGCGTCCAGGGCGGCCCGGATGGTACGGCCAGAGAAGAGCACATCGTCGACGAGAATCACCCGGCGGCCATCGATGCCGCCCGGCGGCAGGTCGGTCGGACCCACCGCCCGTGCGCCACGTATCCGCAGGTCATCGCGGTAAAGGGTGACATCGAGGGCGCCGACGGGCACGGTCACGGACTCGAACGAGTGAATCCGGGCGCCCAGCCGGCGGGCCAGCGGCACGCCCCGGGTCGGCACCCCGAGCAGGATGGTCTCGCGGGCGCCCTCGGTCTTCTCGAGGATCTGGTGGGCGATGCGATCCACGATCCGGGCGAGATCGGTGCTGGAGACGATGACCTTGCCGGGCGTGGTCGGATGACCCACAACAGACCTCCTTCCCCGCCTCACGGGACGGGTCGTTAAAGGACGCCGGTACGGCCACCCACACTAGCAGCGCCGGCGGCAAATAAACGTGTGGGTAACGAGGACTTGACCGCGAGTCGCGGGCGACGTACCGTCACGCTCCGTAGCGAAATCGGGGGAGGTCCCCGGGGCCTGTTGCTGGGAGAGTGCGATGCCCTCTGAATATGCCAAGTCCCTGGGCGCCCGCCTGCGCTCCATCCGCCAGCAGCAGGGACTGTCCCTGCAGGGCGTCGAGGAGAAGTCGGCCGGGCGCTGGAAGGCGGTCGTGGTCGGCTCGTACGAGCGTGGCGACCGGGCGGTGACGGTCTCCCGCCTGGCCGAGCTCGCCGACTTCTACCGGGTGCCGGTGGCCGAGCTGCTACCCGAGGGTGGCGGCGTGCGGCACGAATCGGCCGGCAAGATCGTGCTGGACCTGGAGAAGCTCTACGACGTGGCCCACGACGACCTCGCCTACGTCGCGAAGTACGCCCGGGCCATCCAGCAAGCGCGCGGTGACTACAACGGCCGGGTGCTCTCGATCCGCGCCGATGACCTGCGCGCGCTCGCCATCGTCTACGACGACTCTCCGTCCGGGCTGGTGGAGAAGCTGACCGAGCACGGCGTCCTCGTCGCCGACCCCCGCTCCTTCTTCAACACCTGACCGCACGCTCAGGGGGTGGCGTACTCGGCGATCCTTGCGAGCAGGCCGTTGACGAAACGTGGCGAGTCGTCGGTGGAGAGCTCGCCGGCGAGTTCGACCGCCTCGGTGATCGCCACCGCCCGGTCGATATCGTCGCGGTAGAGCAGCTCGAAGACGCCGATGCGGCACAGGTTGCGATCGACGATCGGCATCCGTGCCAGCGTCCACCCCTCGGCGTAGCTCGACAGCAGCTCGTCGATCCGGTCGGCGTGCTCGGCCACGCCCTCGACCAGCTCCACCGCGTACGCCATGTGTTCGGGCACCCCGCCCGCCATCCGGGCGAGCGTGTCGGCGAGCACCCGGCGCGGCTCAAGATCGCGGATGTCGGCCTGGTAGAGCACATCGAGCGCGCGGCGGCGCGACTTGCGCCGGGACGGGTTGAAGTTGGCGGCCCGGCTCATGCGGGCCTGGCCGTCAGCACCGCGGTCACGCCCGGCCGAGGTAGCGGCCGTCCCGAGTGTCGACCTTGATCTTTTCGCCCGTGGTGAGGAAGAGCGGCACCATGACGGTGGCGCCGGTCTGCACCGTGGCCGGCTTGTTGCCGCCGGTGGATCGGTCGCCCTGCAGCCCCGGCTCGGTGTAGGTGATCTCGAGCACCACGCTGGTGGGCAGCTCGATGTAGAGCGGGACACCCTCGTGCGTGGCCACCATGACCTCGGCCTCGGGGAGCAGGTAGCTGACCATCTCACCCACCGTCGCCGCCGGCACGGGCACCTGCTCGTAGGAGGCGAGGTCCATGAAGATGAAGTCGTCGCCGTCGGAGTAGAGGTACTGCATCGAACGCTTGTCGACGGTGGCGGTGTCGACCTTCGTGCCCGCGTTGAAGGTCTTGTCCACGACCTTTCCCGAGAGCACGTTCTTCAGCGTCGTGCGCACGAACGCGCCACCCTTGCCGGGCTTGACGTGCTGGAACTCAACGATGGCCCACAGCTCGCCGTCGAGATTGAGGACCATGCCGTTCTTGAGGTCGTTGGTGGTGGCCATGGGTGGTCGACATCGCTTCCTGTGCGAGAGTGAACGGCTCCACGTCGCGCCGAACGTGGCGAAGCCTGCCGAAGTCTACTCGTCGGGTTGCTCCGGACCCGTACCCGGCACAATACTAAACCGTATGGTTAATAGTCGGACCGCGCCGCTCGACCGCACCTTCGCGGCCCTGGCCGACCCGACCCGCCGGCAGCTCGTCGCCGCGCTCGCGCGGGGTCCGCGAACGGTCGGCGAACTCGCCGCCCCGTTGCCCATGTCGCTCGTTGCGGTCGGAAAGCACCTGGTGGTTCTCGAACGGGCGGGCGTCGTCGACCGCACCCGGGAGGGGCGCACCGTGGTCTGCTCGCTGCGGCCGCAGGCCCTGCAGGACGCGGCTCGCTGGCTCGACGCGTACCACCGGTTCTGGACCGACCGGATCGACTCGCTGCACCGCCATCTGGGAGGTACGCCATGACCAGCCTGCGCCTCGAACGAACCCTGCCGGCCACACCCGAGCAGGTCTTCCGGGCGCTGACCGACCCCGATGCGCTCGCGGCGTGGTTCTGGCCGCCTGACGCCCGGCTCACCGTGACCGCGGACCCGCGGCCCGGCGGGCGGTACCGCATCGCCGCCACCGGCGGACCGTTCGCGGGGACGGCCATCGAGGGCAGCTACACCCTGGTGGAGCCACCGCACCGGCTCGCCTTCACCTGGCGTTGGGACGGCGACGACGCGCAGACCCTGGTGACGATCGAGCTCACCGCCACGCCGACCGGCACGGCGCTCACCCTCGTGCACGACGGCTTCGCAGAGGAGTCCGTCCGGGACAATCACGCCATCGGCTGGTCGGACTGCCTTGACCGCCTGCCGGGGTGGCTCACGGCCTGACGCTGCGCGGTTTCGCCCGTGGGTCACTCGCTGTGGGCGCCGGCCGAGAGGGTCTCCTGTGACGACTCACCGACCCACACCGTCTTGAGGTTGCAGAACTCACGGATGCCGTGGGCGGAGAGCTCCCGCCCGTACCCGGAGTTCTTCACGCCGCCGAAGGGCAGCTGCGGGAACGAGGTGACCATCCCGTTGATGAAGACCATGCCGGCGTCGAGATCGTCGGCGAAGCGGGTCTGCTCGTCCGCGTCGGTGGTCCAGGCGTTGGCGCCGAGGCCGAACGCGGTGTCGTTGGCGAGCCGGACCGCCTCGTCGTAGGAGCCGACCCGGAACAAGCCGGCCACCGGCCCGAACACCTCCTCCGACCACATCCGCATGGCCGGGGTGAGCTCGGTGACCACCGTCGGCGGGTAGTACCAGCCCGGGCCGGCACCGCGCTGGCCACCGCAGAGCACCCGGGCGCCCTGCCGCACCGCGTCGGCGATCTGCTCCTCGATGTCGACGCGGCCCTGCTCGAGAGCGAGCGGCCCGACGTCGGTGCCCTCGGCCATCGGGTCGCCGACGGCCAGGGCCGCCATCCGGGTGACGAACGCCTCGGCGAACTCGTCGTAGACATCGGTGTGGACGATGAACCGCTTGGCGGCGATGCAGGACTGTCCGTTGTTCTGACACCGGGCCGTCGTGGCCACCTCGGCCGCCTTGGCGATGTCGGCCGAGGGCATGACCACGTACGGGTCGGAGCCGCCCAGTTCCAGCACGGTCTTTTTGATCTCACGTCCGGCGATCGCCGCCACCGCCCGGCCGGCCGCCTCGCTGCCGGTGAGGGTGGCCGCGCGCACCCGCCGATCGGTCAGCACCGCCTCGACGCCGTCCGCGCCGATCAGCAGGGTCTGGAACGAGCCGTCGGGGAAACCCGCGCGCCGGAACAGGTCGCCAAGGTAGAGCGCGGTCTGCGGCACGTTGGAGGCGTGCTTGAGCAGCCCGACGTTGCCGGCCATCAGCGCCGGCGCGGCGAAGCGCATCGCCTGCCACAGCGGAAAGTTCCACGGCATGATCGCGAGCACCGGCCCGATCGGCCGGTAGATCGCGTAGGCCCGGGTGGCCTTGACCGCGCCGGCGTCGGCCGGCTCGTCGACCAGGAAGCTCTCCGCGTGCTCGGCGTAGAAGCGGCAGGCGGTGGCGCACTTGGCCACCTCGGCCTTGGCCGAGGCCAACGTCTTGCCCATCTCGGTGGTCATCAGCGCGGCGGTCTGGTGGCGCTCGTCGTCGAGGATCTGCGCCGCCGCGGCCAACCACGTCGAGCGCTGGGCGAAACTGGTACGCCGTAACGTCTCAAACCCGGCCTCGGCCCGCACCAGGCGCGCCTGCACCTCCTCGGCCGACATGGGGTCGAACCGCTTGAGCACCTCACCGGTCGCCGGGTTGGTCGTCGTGATCGCCATGCCCCACCTTATCGGCGGCCCCCGCGGTCAACCCTCGTCGGGGCGGGAGCGGTCGTCGGCCCGGGGCGCCCGGGCGGCCCAACGGCGCCGTTCGGTGTCATCGGCCACGATCACTACACCGACGAGCGCGGCGACGGTGACGCTCAACAGCCACGAGTCGTCGGTGGCGAGCACCGCCGTCACCGGGGCGTAGGCCGCCATCACCAGAAAGCCGAGCCAGGCCCAGACCCGTCCCCGCCGACTCAGAAAGCCGGTCCCACCGCGCATCCCAGCAAGTCTGCCCGGCTTGTGCGGTCGGCAGGTCGGATGATCGGATAGGCGTCACTGACCCTTCGACGCCGGAGGAGGTGCCCTAGTGACCGACCTCAGCGACCCGGTCGATCCGCCACCGGGCTGGCAACGCGACCACGTCCGGCGCTACGTCGCGACGAATGGCGACGATGGTCACATCTGGCGCGGGGTGCCCACCCTGCTGCTCACCACGGCGGGTCGCAGGTCCGGCCGGGCCCGCCGTACCCCGCTCATCTACGGACGCGACGACGAGGAGTACCTCGTGGTCGCGTCCAAGGGCGGCAGCGACGAAGATCCGCAGTGGTACCGCAACCTGGTGGCCGACCCGAACGTGCGGTTACAGGTCGGCGCGGACACCTTCGACGCGACCGCGCGGACCGCGACACCCGAGCAGCGGCAACGGTTGTGGGCGAAGATGACCGAGATCTGGCCGGTCTACGAGGCCTACCAGGAGCGCACCGCGCGGCTGATCCCGGTCGTGCTGCTGCGCCCGGCCGACCGCTGACCGGCACTTGAGCACGGGAGCGGTTTTCCTTCACCGCACCATGGGTAACGGTTCACCCATCGGTCGCGTCAATCCGGTGGGGGTCACAATGCTCAGTCAGGACGACCGGCACCGGCTGGACGAGATCGAACGCCACCTACGCGCCGACGACCCGAGGTTCGTGGCCCGCATGGAGCAGGGGCCCGACCCGCGGCGCCGGCGCATCGTGTTGCTCTGCCTGCTGTTGTGGGCCCTGGCTCCCATCGTCGGTGTGCTTGGCGGTTGGACCGCCGCCCTCGCCGTCGCCCCGCTCCTGCTCGTTGGCACCGCCCTGTTACGCCTGCCCCGGCGGCGCTGAGTCACCCGGCGGCGCTGGGTCCTCCGGTCTCGCCCGTGAGCCGAGCAGAACCCCGGGGTTGAGGATGCCGGCCGGGTCCAGCCGGGCCTTGACCGCGCGGAGCACCTCGACCCCCAGTTCCCCGATCTCTTGTCGGAGCGCGTCGGCGTGGTCGACGCCCACGCCGTGGTGGTGGCTCACCGTCGCGCCGGTCGCGAGGATGGCCTCGGTGGCGGCCGTCTTCGCCCGCCACCACTGCGCCACCGGATCGGCGGCCTGGGCGCAGACCACGGTGAAGTAGAGCGATGCGCCGGTCTCGTAGACGTGGGAGAGATGGCAGAGCACGAGCGGCGGGGTGCCCTGCGCGTCGAGGCTCTCCAGCAACGCCGACCGGACCGCGACGTAGACCGGCATCAGCGAAGACCAGAAGGCGGCCGTCTCCAGCGTCTCGGCGAGCGCGCCGGCGTCGAGCAGCGCGTCGCGCAGGTACGGGGTGTGGAAGCGACCCTTCACCCACGCCGCACCGAGCTCGGCGCCCAGGCCCACCCCACCCGCCGCCCGCAACACCGCGCCGGCGGCCGCCGGGCGAGCGCCGACATCGGCGCCCTCGTGCACCACGATGGCCAGGCACCCGCCGGCCGTGCTCGGGTCGTCCTGGCCCGGCCGCACCAGGTTCAGCGCGGTCTCGTACTCATCGGCCAGGCGCACCATTGTCGGCAGTGGACCGTCCTGAACCAGGCGCCGTACCGCCGCCGCGCCGTCGGTGAACGAGTCGAACCGCCAGGCCTCGGTCACCCGCTCGGCCGGCATCGGGCGCACCCGCACGGTGACCGCGGTGATCACGCCGAGCGTGCCCTCTGAACCGAGCATGAGCTGGCGCAGGTCGGGTCCGGCGGCGCTGCGCGGCGCCCGTCCGAGCTCGAGCGACCCCACTGGCGTGGCCACCCGCAGGCCCACGACCATCTCGTCGAAGCGCCCGTAGCCGGCCGAGAACTGCCCGCTCGACCGGGTCGCCGCGAAGCCGCCCACGGTGGCGAACTCGAACGACTGCGGGTAGTGGCCGAGGGTGAACCCATGGGCGGCGAGCAGCGACTCGGCGGCCGGTGCCCGTACCCCCGGCTCGAAGGTCGCGACCCGGGCGACCGGGTCGATCGCGACCAGCCGGTCCAGGCGGCTCAGATCGAGCGCGATCACGCCGGTGAACCCGGTGCGGCGTACGGCCAGGCCGCCGACCACCGACGTGCCGCCACCGAACGTGACGACGGC
>JBLNGJ010000029.1:0-3695 GCA_050264675.1 Micromonosporaceae bacterium | reverse complement strand
CGGGCCGGGGGGCCGGGGCGCCCCCGCCTGGTGCCGCGGGTGGGCAGCCACGGCTCGGAGTTCGACGTCGGCTTCGTCGAGCGGATCGAACCGGAGTTGGCCGAAGTGCGTACCCGGTTGGGGCAGACGCTCGCCGACATCATCCGCGGACGCCCCGGCGTCCGGCTGGAGCAGAAACCGGCGAGCGTCGCGGTGCACACCCGCGGCGCCGAGCATGACGTCGCAACCGAGATCGGCGAGGCGGTGCGGACCGGGCCGGCCACCTGGCCCGGCATCCACGTGACCGTCGGCAAGCAGGTCCTCGAGCTCTCCGTGGTGACCACCCACAAAGGCACGGCGATCGACACGCTGCGGGTGCAGATCTCGGCCAGCGCGGTGCTTTTCCTCGGCGACGACGTCACCGACGAGAGCGCGTTCGAGAACCTGCACGGCCCGGACGTCGGCATCAAGATCGGGCCGGGCGAGACCCGCGCGGCCTTCCGGGTGGCCGACCCGGAGACTGCGGTACGCGTGCTCGGCCTGCTCAGCGAGGTGCGCCGGCGCTGGCTCTTCGGCGAACGGGCGGTGCCCATCGAACGGCACTCGATGCTGGCCAACGGCCACACGCTGGCCCTGCTCACCCCGGACGCCCGGGTCACCTGGCTCTGCCACCCGCGGCCGGACTCACCGGCCGTCTTCGCCGACCTGCTCGGCGACGCCTCGGCCGGGTACTTCTCGGTCGCGCCGGCCCGGGGTGGACCGGACGGGGTGCGCCCGCTCGGGCAGCGCTATCGACCAGGCTCGATGACCGTGGAGACCCGGTGGTCGGGCCTGACCGTAACCGACTGGCTGGAGGGGCCGGCGCCGGACACCACCTTCGTGCGCATGCTCAGCGGGTCGGTGCCGGTGCGGCTGGAGTTCGCCCCGCGTCCGGAGTTCGGCCAGGTGCCGGTGCAGCTGCAACCCATCGGCGACGAGCTGCATGTGTACGGCTGGAACGAGCCACTCGCCCTGGTCGCGCCGGGCATCGACTGGGAGATCGTGGCCGACGGCGGGCACCACACCGCCCACGCCGTGGTCGACCTGGGCCGGGCCGGCGGGCTGATCACCATGGAGCTGCGCCTGGGCGGCAACGTGGACGCCCACCGCCCGCTCGGCGGGACCGGTACCACCGAGATGCTCGGCCGGCGGACCGAGGCCGAGCGGCCGTGGCAGGAGTGGGCCGCGAGCCTGCGCCTGCCCGGGCGCGAACGCGAGCTGGTGCTGCGCAGCGCGCTCACCCTGCGGGCGCTGGTCTACCGCCCCACCGGTGCGATCATCGCCGCCGGCACCTCATCGCTGCCCGAGGAGCTGGGCGGCATCCGCAACTGGGACTACCGCTACTGCTGGCTGCGCGACGCGGCGATGAGCGCGCGGTCCCTGGTCGACCTCGGCTCGGCTGAGGAGGCCGAGGCGTTGCTCGGGTGGACCGCGCTCATCGTCGAGCGCACCGGCGGGCACCCGGAGCGGCTGCACCCGCTCTATGACGTCGAAGGGCTGGAACTCGGCCCGGAGGCGGTCATCGAGACGCTGCCCGGGTACGCCGGATCGCGGCCGGTCCGCGTGGGCAACGCGGCCAACCGGCAGGTGCAGCTGGACGTCTTCGGTCCCATCGCCGACTTGATCGGGGCGCTGGCCGACCTGCGGGGCCGGCTCGACCCGAGCCACGTGAGGCTCATCTCCGACATGGTCGAGGCGGTCGCCCGGCGCTGGCACGAACCCGACCACGGGCTCTGGGAGGCCCGGATCCCGCCCCGACACCACGTCTACTCCAAGGTGATGTGCTGGCTCACTGTCGACCGGGCGATCGGCGCCTGCCAGCGGCACGGCGCCGACTATCCTCCAGAGTGGACAGTCCTGCGAGAGCAGATCGCCGAGAACATCCGGCTGCACGGCTGGAACCACGATGCCGGTGCCTACTCGGTCGCCTATGGCGATGCCGACATCGACGCATCCTCGCTATGGGTCGGCCTCTCCGGCCTTGTGCCGGACGACGATCCACGGTTCCTCGCCACCGTCCTGATGGTCGAGTCGGAGCTGCGCAGCGGCCCGATCGTCTACCGCTACCGCTGGGACGACGGCCTGCCCGGACGGGAGGGTGGCTTCCACCTGTGCAGCGCCTGGCTGATCGAGGCCTACCTGCGCACCGGGCGCCGGGCCGAGGCCGAGGAGCTCTTCGAGCAGATGATCAGCTGTGCCGGACCGACCGGACTGCTGCCCGAGCAGCACGACCCGCTGGCCGAACGGGGGCTGGGCAACCACCCCCAGGCCTACAGCCACCTCGGTCTGATCAACTGCGCCCTGCTGCTCGACCGCCCGGACGCCAGCGACTGACCGCCCTCACCCTCGCCCCCACGCCTTGGACCTTGTAGATCTTGGATGATTTGGGGGCCTGGAGGCCCCCAAATCATCCAAGATCTACACGAGGGCGGACGGGGCGGACGGGGCGGACGGCGGGACCGGGGGGTACGGCGCGGGCGGGCGAGAGGCGGGCGAGGTCGAGGGGGTCGAGCGCGGAAGGCGGTGCCTCGCCCCGTAGCAGCGCCGCGGCGAGCACGGCGACCGCGGGAGCGGTCTGCATGCCGTACCCGCCCTGCCCGGCCAACCAGAAGACCCCGGCCCGAGCCGGATCGAAGCCGACCACCGGGTTGCGGTCCGGGGCGAACGTGCGCAGCCCGGCCCAGGTGGCCCGGACGTGGCGCAGCTCCAGCGTGGTCGCTGCGTTGACCCGTTCCAGCGCGAGCGCCACGTCCTCCACCTCGGCCCGGGCGTCGCAGGGCGGCGAAGGCGTCTCGTCGGCCGGGGAGAGCAGCAGGCCGGAACCCTCGGGTCGGCAATAGAACGTCTCGCCGACATCGCCGATGAGCGGCCACCCGCGATCGATCGCGTCGCTGGTGGCGACGGCGACGGTGCGCCGAAACGGCGTCAAACCCACCGGAGCGACACCCAATGTCTCGGCGAGATGGTCGGCCCAGGCGCCCGACGCGTTGACCACGCTGCCGGCGCTGACCTCACCGGCATCGGTCTGCAGCCGCCAGCCACCCGAGCCGTCGCCGTGGCCGGAACGCACCCGAGCCCCGATGACGATCTGCGCACCGCCGCGGCGGGCGCGACGCCGGCAGTGCTCGAAGAGGCCGGCCACGTCGAGGTCCTGGGCGTCCGCCTCGAGCGCCGACGCGGCCACGAACCCGGGACGCAGCGCCGGGCAGAGCTCCCGGGTGGCCGCCGCGTCGAGACGGCGCAGCGCCGGCTGGGCGGCGAGCAGGGTGTCGAGTTCGGGAAGCTGGTCCGGCGGCGCGATCCAGAGCCCCAGCCGCGGCGTGAGTAGGGCGGGAGTGTCCGGGTCGGCCGAGGCCGCGTCGAAGAGTGGACGCGAGGCCCGGGTGAGCGCGCGGATCTCCGGGCTGCCGTAGGACTCGAGGAAGGTCGCGGCCGACCGGCCGCTCGTGTGGTAGGCGAGCTGGTTCTCCTGCTCCAGCACGGCTACCGACACGTCACCGTCGGCCAGCTCGGCGGCGAGCGACATGCCAGCGATGCCCCCGCCAACGATCGCGATGTCGACCTTCACGGCAGGTCAGCCTACGGGCCGCTGCCAGGGCATCAGGCGTGGGCGCCCATGAAGTCGAGCATGACCTGCCAGGCGCGCGCACAGTCGGCGCGGTGCTCGGCGAAGGTGC
>JBLNGJ010000028.1:0-17328 GCA_050264675.1 Micromonosporaceae bacterium | reverse complement strand
ACCCGCACACCAGCCGGGGCGTGGCTTCGTTCGAGGTCGTCGACGTCGTGCGCCAGCCGGCCGACGCGTCGTTCGTGCTGACCCGGGTGCTCGCCCTGGACATCGTGGCGGGTGATCCGTTCGCCGGCCACCTCGACGCCGAGCATCTGGCCGCGGCTGGGCACTCCGGCGGCGCCATCACCACGGTCGGCCTCTTCACCAGTGGCCGCGACACCCGCCTCGATGCCGGCATCGTGCTGGCCGGAAACGCCCTCGGCATGGGCCCGAGCTACCTCGGCCCACCGGCGGCCCTGCTCTTCGCGCACGGCGACCGGGATCCGATCACGCCGTACGGGTTGGGCCACGCGGCCTACGAGGCGGTGCCGACGGACTGGCCCAGGGCGTTCCTGACCCTGACCGGACAACGGCATACCGACCCCTACCTGCACGCGTCCGCGCCGGCGTTTCCCACCGTGGCCGCGACCACTACCGACTTCCTGCGCTGGACGCTCTATGGCGACCCGGCGGCGAAGCAACGCCTCCCGGCGGACGCGGCCGGGCCGGCCCGCTTGGAGAACCGGCTCTGACCGGAACCGGTCAGGCCGTGTGGTCGAGCACCACCTTGCCGAAGACCTGGCCCGAGTTGAGCTTCTCGAATGCCGCCCGCACGTCCGAGAACCCGAACACCGAGTCCACCACGGGGCGGATCCGACCGCTGGCGCACATCTCCACCAGATCGGCCAGCTCGCCGGGCGTGCCCATCGACGAGCCCAGGATCTCCAGCTGCAACGCGAAGACCCGCCGAAGGTCCACAGAGGCCAGATTGCCCGACGTGGTGCCGGAGACGACGATGCGACCGAACGGCGCGGCGGACTTGAGGGAGTGGTCCATAGTGGCGGCGCCGACTGTCTCGATCACCACGTCGACCCGTTCGGGCAGCCGGGCACCGGGCTCCACGGCGGTCGCGCCGAGCGCGGCGATGCGCTCCCGCTTGGCCGGGTCCCGGCTGGTCGCGTACACCCGTTTGCCGAGAGCGACCGCGATCACCACGGCCGCCGTGGCGACGCCGCCGCCGGCGCCCTGCACGAGCACCGACTCGCCGTCGGCCACCCGCCCGCGCGAGGTGAGCATGCGGTAGGCGGTCAGCCACGCCGTCGGCAGGCAAGCAGCGTCCAACCAGGACAGTGTGGATGGCTTTGGGATCAAGTTGATCCGTGGCGCCGCCACCCGCTCGGCCAACGCGCCCTGGTAGCGCTCCGAGAGCAGCGAGAAACCGCGCGGGTCGGCGGGGTCGATGAAGACCGGGTACACCACAACCTCTTCGCCGCGGTCGTCCACACCAGCCGCATCACACCCGAGGATCATCGGCAGCCGATCGGCCGGCAGGCCGACACCGCGTAGGGACCACAGGTCGTGGTGGTTGAGCGCGCTGGCCCGCACCTGCACGGTGACCCAGTCGTCGTCCGGGCAGACCGGCTCGGGCCGCTCCCCCACGGTCAGGCCGGCGAGCGGGTCATCGGGGTTGATGGCGGAGGCGAAGGCGGCGCGCATGACCGCACGCTAGCAGGGCAACCCTGTGGAGCGGGCAGCGTGGACGAGTTAACAGGGGCACCGTCCTATACACCGGGGCGTTAACACGGTGCCCTTCCTTTCGGGTCGGGTCGGAGGCGGCGCAGCCGGGGCCACCACTGCAGCACCACCCGTCCGACCACATCGGCCACACCGTAGCGGCGCGAGTCGTCGGTGCCGGCGTCGTTGTCACCCTGCAGCCACCAGCCATCCGCCTCCCGGCGGATCACCCGCTTGACGACCAGCAGGTCCGGTCGGCTATGGAACCGCGCCAGCACCACATCGCCCGGGCGGGGTGCGCGACCACCGCGGCGGGCGAGCACCGCATCGCCGTCGCGCAACGTCGGAGCCATCGACGGACCTCGCACGAGTACGGGCCACAGCCGCCACCCCATCGGGCCTACTCCACGGGCTCGGGCCGGCCCACAGGAGTAGGGTCGGTTGAGGAGGATCATCCCAGACGAGAAGGGCCCCACCGATGCGACTACCACGCCTGCTGACCCCGCGCACGATCGCACACGCGCACTGCGACCTGCCCTGCGGTGTCTACGACCCGGCCCAGGCCCGGATCGAGGCCGAGTCCGTCAAAGCGATCTGTGAGAAGTACCAGGGCAACACCGACCCCGGCTTCCGGACCCGCGCTCTGATCATCAAGGAGCAACGGGCGGAACTGGTCAAGCACCACCTCTGGGTGCTCTGGACCGACTACTTCAAGGCCCCGCACTTCGAGAAGTACCCGAACCTGCACCAGCTCTTCAACGAAGCGACCAAGCTCGCCGGGGCATCGGGCGCCAAGGGATCGGCCGACACCGCGATGGCCGACGAGCTGCTCAAGAAGATTGAGGAGATCTCGAAGATCTTCTGGGAGACCAAACAGGCGTGAGCGCACCGCCCCGCCGGGCCGCGATTCGGCCGGTACGTTCTGCGGACGTGCCGGCCGTCGTCGCGATGGTGCACGAACTGGCCGGGTTCGAAGGCGAGCCGCAGGCCTGCCGGCTCACCGATGAGGACCTACGGGCCGCGCTCTTCGCCGAGCAGCCGGCACTCTTCGGCCACGTGGCCGTCGATCCGGACACCGACGCGGCGGTCGGTTTCGTGTTGTGGTTCCGCAATTACTCCACCTGGGAGGGTCGCCACGGCGTCTACGTGGAGGACCTCTATGTGCGTCCGGCCGCGCGCGGCAGTGGCGCCGGACGTGATCTGCTGGCGACGTTGGCCCGGATCTGCCTCGATCGGGGCTATCCGCGGCTGGAGTGGTGGGTGCTCGACGCCGACCAACTCGCCGGCTCGCGCGCGTTCTACCGACGCATCGGCGGAGTCGAGCTGCGCGAGTGGGTGCCCTGGCGGGTTGCGGGTGCGTCGCTGCAGGAGCTGGCCGGCGGGGCGGAGGCGGCCGACGTTGCCGCTGTCTAGAGTCTAGGCATCATGCCACCAGGCGAGGCCGAGCTGGGTGCGGACGTGGTCGAGCTGACCGTGCCCGCCGAACCGGCCTACCTCGCCGTCGTGCGCACCGCGACCGCCGGGTTGGCCGCGCGGTTGCGGTTCAGCCTGGACGAAATCGAAGATCTCCGGATCGCGGTGGACGAGGCCTGCGCAATGCTGCTCACGCTGCCGCCTCCGCCGGCCGAGCCGCCGACGCTGACCTGCCGGTTCCGGGTGCTCGCGGACGGGCTCGCGGTCAGCGTCTCGGCCCCGACCGGCGCGGCCGCGGTGCTGCCGGCCGACCAGTCGTTTGCCTGGCAGGTGCTGACCGCCCACGCGGCCGACGTCAGCGGCCGGGCCAAGGACGGTCAGGCGGTCATCGACCTGGTCAAGCGCCACCCGCAACGTTGAGCAGCCCCGGGTCGCTGAGCTGACCCTCGTTCGTCGCCGAGGCGGCCATCAGGCGGTCGATGTGGGCCGCAGCCGCGGCCCGGGCCGCCTCGGGATCGCCCCGTTCGACCTCGTGCAGGATGGCCCGGTGATCGTCGATGACCACGGCCCAGAGCTCGCGGGTGATCGCCTCACTGATCTCGCGCTGGTTGGCCATGAGATACAACGGACGGGCCAACAGGCAGAGCAGCGAATTGCCCGACGCCTCGGCGATCGCCACGTGGAACACATTGTGCGCGACGAGAAGCTGCTCGAGGTCGGCGTCCCAGGCATCGAGCATCGTCGACCGCAGGGTGACCAGGTGCTCCTCGGTCCGATGCACCGCGGCCAGGGCCGCCGCCGGAATCTCCAGCATCCCGCGCACTTCGAGCAACTCCTTGGTACCAACGACCGAGTTGGCCAACAACAGGTGCACACCCGTGCCCAGCGACGCGGAGACCTGAGCCGGGCTGGGGAAGGCGACGAAGCTGCCGCCGGCCACGCCGCGGGTGGTGACGATCAGGTTCTGGCTGGCGAGCAGGCGCAGAGCTTCTCGCACGGTGCTGCGGCTGACCCCAGAGCTCGCGCAGAGCTGCGGTTCGGTGGGCAGCCGGTCACCGGGGCGCAGCTGACCCGAGGTGATCTGCGCCAGCAGCTCGTCGGCGAGCACCTGATATGCCGGCCTCCGGGCCTCAACACTCACCGCTGCCATCCCTCGTTCCTTACTCTCGCCGGCAGCTTACGTCCCGTGCGCTACGGCATGCCCAGGGCCGTGCGGGTGGCCGGGGCGAGCAGGCTCACGGCGCCGGTCACGCCGCAGATCAGCGCGGGTACGCCCAGCCACGCGGCTCCGCCGGTGACCATGGTGAGGCCGATCGGCAGCAACAACAGCTGTAGCACGATCGCCGGCCCCCGAGCCCAACGCTGGCGCCGGTGCAGGGCCGCAGTGAGCGTTGCCAGCACCGCGGTCAGCGCCGCCGCGAACACCGTGCTGGCCAACGCGCCGCGGGCGCTCTGGGCGGTGGCGGTGAGGTCGGCGTACGCCAGAAAGCCGACCAGCACGGCGAGGGCGACCGTCTCGGTGCCGAGCAGCCACACGGCCACCCGCAGCGAGGCCGAACCTGACGGCGGCATGGGCAAACCCTACGCTGCGCCCCCGCGCCCGGGCCGTCGCCGACGGCGGTGATCGGCGCCTACCTGCGCCATCGCTGGCCACCGGCCGGTATTGTCCCGGCCATGCGGGCGTTACTGGTGGTCAACCCGAAGGCCACCACGACCACCGAACGCGGCCGCGACGTGCTGGTCCGGGCGCTGCGGACCGAGGTCGATCTCGCCGTCGAGTACACCCGCCGCCGTGGCCACGCGGCGAGCCTGGCCCGCCGGGCCCGGGCCGATCGCCTGGACGTCGTGGTCACCCTCGGCGGCGACGGCACGGTGAATGAGGTGGTCAACGGTCTGCTCGCGGACGGCCCGGGCGCAGGTGTGCCGGCGCTGGCGGTAGTGCCCGGCGGGTCGACGAACGTCTTCGCTCGGGCGCTCGGTTTGCCGAAGGAGTGGACCGAGGGCACCGGCGTGATCCTCGAGGCGCTGCACGCCGGGCGGGCGCGCAGCATCGGCCTGGGTCGGGCCGAGGGCCGGTACTTCACCTTCTGTGCCGGCTTCGGCCTCGACGCGGAGGTGGTGCGCAAGGTGGAGCGAGCCCGCCTGCGCGGCAAGGTCTCCACGCCCGGGCTCTACGTGCGCTCGACCGTGTCGCAGTTCTTTCTGGAGAGTGAGCGGCGGGTGCCGCTGATCACATTGGAGCGTCCCGGCGAGCTGCCCGAACCAGACCTCGCCACGGTCATCGTGCAGAACACCGCACCCTGGACCTACCTGGGTGGCCGAGCGGTCAACCCGTGCCCGGACGCGTCGTTCGACCTTGGCCTGGACCTGATGGCGCTGCGCGTCCTGCACGTGGTCGCCACGGCGCGGGCGGTCACCCAGATCCTGTCCCGCCGGCCGAATCCTCGGGGTCGGCAGCTGCTGCGCTGCCACGATCTGGCCGAGTTCACCCTGCGGGCCAGCCGACCCCTGGCACTGCAGCTCGACGGTGAGTACGTCGGCGAGAAGAGCAAGATCGCTTTTACCTCGGTGCCGGATGCATTGCGCGTACTCTGTTAGCAGAACGCTCGTTAAACGCATCGCACCAGTCATCAACGTGTCGATACCCACAGTCCGACACATGCCCGAAATGCTGGCACGAAGCTACGTAGCGTACTACATTAGCTACGCACTGTTGCAAGTTGAGGTAGGGAGAAACGGGGATAAACGGGACGAATATGGCGTGACATCCGTCACCCGTTTTGTTTTTTGCCTAACCTCCCCCTTGACAACGCGATAGTTCGTGAAAGCATTCACAAGCGAACCGAGTACGAGGCAACTTGCTCGCTCAAGCGTTACCGCAGGCGCCTACGCGCTACCGGTGGCGCTAGTCGGAACCCGAGCCGGGCGGGCAGTGCCACCGAATCCACCAGCCAAGGAGTGTTGCCGCCATGGACTGGCGCCACCGTGCCGCCTGCCGAGATGAGGACCCGGAGCTGTTCTTCCCCATCGGGACATCCGGGCCGGCCCTGCTGCAAGTTGAGCAGGCTAAGGCGGTCTGCCGGCGCTGTTCGGTTGTCGACGACTGCCTCCAGTGGGCCCTCGAAACCGGTCAGGACGCCGGAGTCTGGGGCGGCATGAGCGAAGAGGAGCGGCGTGCGGTCAAGCGCCGCGGAGGCATGCGGGTCCGCGCCCACTCACTCTGACCCGCGCGGTCGCTCTGGCCCCAGCTGAAGCAACGGACGCCCCGGACGGTCCCAACCGCCGGGGCGCCACGTTTTCCGAGATCTTGGATGATTGCGGGGCCTATTGGCCCACATTTCATCCAAGATCTGGCGGCGCGGTGCGGCGGCCGCAGTGTCAGATAGCCGACCGCCGACCATGAAGTACGCCGCGGCCACCACCCGACCCGGGCCCAAGCGCCCGAACTTCAGCCACCGCCTCGGCGCCACTGATCCCGGTCCGGCCGCAAAGCCCGCCACACAAGGCAATCCCAGAACTACTGAGAGCGCTTGAGCGACCGCGTCCACAGTGGATCGAGCTCTCCCGGTGCCGACGGCCAGCGGCGCCACGCCGTCGTCGGCGGCGGTGTCCAACGCGGACAGTCGCCAGTGCACTGCGTCCAGTAGCGGCACGGCCAGCGGGTGGCCGGGACCGGCCGGCCCCGGGCGCCGGAGGGTGAGGACGGCCGGTGGCCGATTTCAGATCCACCGTCCGCGACCGTGCTGAGTGGACAAGCGGGCGATCGTGCGCAGCTGGGTCCGGCCGAGCTGACCGCCGTCCGAATGCGCAACATGAGGTACTCATCGTCGGGCTCGTGCCGCCGCCTCGTCTCATTTCGTGCGCTCATTCGGGCGAGCGGCTCAACGCCGCCGGGTCAGTGGCACCACCAGCACCGCCTCGGTGCCGCCACCGGCCCGGGCGCGCATCTCGATCGAGCCACGCAGCTCGCCGCGGGCGAGCGTACGCACGATCTGCAGGCCGAGCCGGTCGCCGGCATCGAGGTCGAAGTCCGGCGGCAGGCCCCGACCGGTGTCGGCCACGCTGACGTGCAGCTGGCGGCGGAACCGGTGGGCCGAGACCACGACCTCGCCGCCGGCCGCGCCGTCGCCGGCCGGAAAGCCGTGCTCGACGGCGTTGAGCAGCAGCTCGTTGAGCACCATGACCAGCGGCGTGGCCACCTCGGCCGGCAGCACGCCGAAGTCGCCCTCACGCCGCAGCACCACCCGCGACTCGGGCGCGGCGACCTCGGCCGCGGCGGCCGCCACCCGATCGACGATGCCATCGAACTCGACCACTTCCTCGGCCGACATGGACAACGTCTCATGAACGATCGCGATCGAGGCGACCCGGCGGACCGACTCCTCCAGCGCCGCCCGCGCGTCGGCCGAGCTGACCCGCCGCGCCTGCAGGCGCAACAGCGCCGCAACGGTCTGCAGGTTGTTCTTCACCCGGTGGTGGATCTCGCGGATCGTGGCGTCCTTCGTCATCAGCTCCCGGTCGCGACGGCGCACCTCGGAGATGTCGCGGGCCAGCACCAGCGCGCCGATCGGCACGCCGGCCGGCAGCAGCGCGATCGCCCGCATGAGGACGGTCGCCCCGCGCGCCTCGATCTCCTTTCGCCCCGGCGACTCACCGCGCAGGGCGGCGTGGATGCGATCGGAGGCTTCGCCGCCCTCCAGCGGATCATCGGTGAGCCGGGCGGTCAACGCGGCCAGATCCTCGCCGACCAGATGGGCGGCGAAGCCCAACCGGCGGTACGCGGACTGCGCGTTCGGGCTGGCGTAGGTGACCTTGCCGCCGGCGTCGAGCCGGATCAGCCCGTCACCCACGCGCGGGGCGCTGGTGCGCTCGCCGGGCTGACGCGCCGGCGGAAACGTGCCGTCGGCGACCATCTGGGCCAGGTCGTCGGCGCTGGTGAGGTAGTTCATCTCCAGCTGGCTGGGAGTACGCGCGGTGACCAGGTTGGTGTCCCGCCCGACCACAGCGATCACCGCCTCACCGTCACGGCGACGCACCGGGATCGCCTCGTGCCGGGCTGGCGTGTCGCCGTACCAGACCGGGTCGCCCTCCCGCCAGATCCGGCCCTGGGTCAGTGCCACCGCCAGGTGGGCCACCTGAGGGCCGGCGAGCGCCCGGCCAACCTGGTCATCCTGGTACGCGGTCGGCGCGGTGGTCGGGCGGACCTGCGCCACGCAGAGGAACTCCCGGCGGGCCGGGGCTGGCGTGGTGCCCCGGTCGACCGCGACCCACAGCAGCAGGTCCGCGAAGGACAGGTCGGAGATGAGCTGCCAATCCCCGGCCAGGCGATACAGGTGCTCGACCTCGGCCGGTCCGAGGCCGGTGTGCTCCTCGACCAGGTCGCGCAGGGTGGACACGCCTGCCAGGGTGCCACAGCTGGCCGGGCGCACGGATGGGCTGCGTAGGGGCTGCGCGGCACAAAGTCACCCCCCGCGGCGGCTTACTCCAGGGCGGCGACGAGGCTCGAGGAGTCGCCTTGGTCGGTGCCGGCCTTGCCGGTCTCGGTGCCGCCGGCCGGCCCGGACGCCTCGGTCGGCGATCCGCGCAGCGTTTCCTCCTTGACGAAGAGCGCCAGCACGGCGACCGCGGCGGCGAAGGGGATCGCCCACACGAACACGTGCGAGAGCGCCGAGGCGATGCCGTGCAGCAGCGCGGAGAGGGTGGGCGGGGGCAGTAGGTGCAGCTTGGACGGATCAACCCGGCCGCCGGCGCCGGTCATCTGGTCGGCGACGCCGCTGCCCAGCCGGGCGGCGACATCGTCGTGCAGGCGCCGCGCGAAGATCGCGCCGAACAACGAGACGCCGAACGACCCGCCGATCGAGCGGAAGAATGTGGCCGCGCTGCTGGCCACCCCGAGGTCCTTCTGCTCCACGCTGTTCTGAGCAATCAGCATGGTCGTCTGCATGAGGAAGCCCATGCCCATGCCGAGCATGACCATGAACAGGGCGAGCTGCAGCTTGGTGGTCTCGGTGTCGAGGCGGGCGAGCAGGATCATGCCGATCGTCATGCCGATGCCGCCGATGATCGGAAAGATCTTGTAACGGCCGGTCCGGGTGATCATCTGGCCGGCCACGATGGAGACGACCATCATGCCGCCCATCATCGGCAGCAGGAGCAGGCCGCTGTTGGTGGCCGAGGAGCCCTGCACCGTCTGCTGGTAGAGCGGCAGGAAGTTGATCGCGCCGAACATGGCGAAGCCGAGCAGGAAACCGATCGCCGAGACCACGGCGAAGTTGCGGTTGCGGAACAGCCCGAGCGAGAGCACCGGCTCGGCCGCCCAGCGCTCGACGAAGCCGAACGCCACCAGGCTCACCACCGCGAGCGCGAGCAGCCCGATGATCTGGGCCGAGCCCCAGGCGTACTCGGTGCCACCCCACGCGGTGACCAGCACCAGTGCGGTGATGCCGACGGCGAGCAGGCCGGCCCCGGTCCAGTCGATGCGGTGCTCGGTGCGGTACTTCGGCAGGTGCAACCGGGTGATGAGGAAGAGCAACGCGACACCGCCGAGCGGCAGGTTCACGTAGAAGGCCCAACGCCAGTTGAGGTGGTCGGTGATGAAGCCGCCAACCAGTGGTCCGGCGATCATGGCCAGGGCCATGACGCCGGCCATCAGACCCTGGTAACGACCGCGCTCGCGGGGCGGCACCAGGTCACCGATGATCGCCATTACGCCGACGATCAGGCCACCCGCGCCCAGGCCTTGCAGGGCCCGGAACGCGATCAGCTCGCCCATCGTCTGCGACATGCCGGACAGCGCCGAGCCGACCAGGAAGATGCCGATCGAGGTCAGGAAGATGTTCTTGCGCCCGTAAAGGTCGCCGAGCTTGCCCCAGATCGGGGTGGAGACGGTCGTGCCCAGCACGTACGCGGTGACCACCCAGGACAGGTGGGCCAGGCCACCCAGCTCGCCGACGATGCGGGGCATCGCGGTGCCGACGATCATGTTGTCGAGCATCGCCAGCATCATCGCGAGCATCAGGCTCGGCAGCACGGCCATGACCTCGCGCCGGCGCCCGGGCACCACGTCACTCGTCGCTGCCCCTGCACGTGTCGCTGGCCCCGCCTGATCCGGCCTTGCTTCTGCCACCACGGCCCCCTCACCAAACTTGCCCGCTCACGCCGCCGACACGCGGTGCTGGACTTACCTGCCGACCGGCTAGCATAACGCGACGTAGCTAAGGTAGGCTGCTGACTAGCCGGCCGTCAAGTAAGTTTAGCCGACACAGGAGTACGCCGATGCCAGGCCAGGAGGAGAGCGCACGCTCGCCCCAGCAGGCGCTTCGCCAGGTGCAGCTGGCCGGGCGGGAAGCGATCCGGCGGGCCCGCGCGGAGAGCCGGGAGAGCGCCCGTCGCTCCCGCGAGGAGCTACGTCGGGTCGTCCACGAGGTGCACGAGGCCGAGCTCACCGCGGCCCGGGCCGATCGGGCCGCCGACCGTGCGCCCGAGGCCGGCACCCGCACCCGCATCCAGCAGGTCGCCCTGGACCTGTTCACCGAGAACGGCTACGAAGCGACCTCGCTGCGCGAGATCGCCGAGCGCCTCGGCGTGACCAAGGCCGCGCTCTACTACCACTTCAAGACCAAGGACGACATCATCGCCAGCCTGGTCTCCGACCGACTCGCCCAGGTCGAGGAGCTGATCGAATGGGGCCAGGGTCAGCCGAGCACGGTCGAGACCCGGATGGAGTTCATCCGCCGCTACAGCGCGGTGCTGCACGACGGCGACAGCCTCAAGCTCATGCGCTTCTTCGAGCGCAACCAGACGGCGATGCACCAGCACAAGTCCGGCTCGATGATGCGCGCTCAGGTGCGCCGCATGCTCGACCTGCTCTGCGATCGTGAGACACCGCTGGCCGACCAGATCCGCCGTTCCATGGCCATCTTCGCGCTGCACTCGACCTGGTTCGTGCTCGCCGACCCGCAGATCCCGGTGGACGAGGGCCGGGCCGCGGCGCTGGAGGTGGCGTTGAGCCTGGTGCAGTAGGCCCGCGCAACGGGTCATTCCACCACGGCGATGAGGTCGCCCTCCTGCACCACGTCGCCCTCGTTCACGGCCATGGTGACCACGGTGCCATCGGACTCGGCCAGCACCGGGATCTCCATCTTCATCGACTCGAGGATCACCAGCGTGTCGCCCTCCGCAACGGCATCGCCAGCAGCCTTGATGACCTTCCACACGTTCGCCACCATCTCGGCGCGGATCTCGTCGGCCATCGCGGTCCTTCCTGGTCCGGCTGGGCGAGCGAGCCCGCGCGGAGGGGTCTGGCGGAGGGTCTTGGGGGGCGGCGGGGGCGAGCCGCGTCGCGTAGGTATCCAATCACGCTCGCGCCGGCCTCGGCACGAAGTGGGGTACGCGCCCGTGCGGTTGCCAGCGCCGGCCATATGATCTCCGACAACAGCAGTTCGTGGCGCGAGGAGCAGCGATGGCAAAGAAGTCACGTAAGAAGAAGGCCCGCAAGCGCAGCAAGGCCAACCACGGCAAACGGCCCAACTCGTAAGCCCGCTGGCCGGGGCTAGCCGAGTTCGTGCCGGCCCTCGCCCACCAGCGCGGTCAGCTTGACCCGCAACCGCTCGCGCAGCTGCTCGGGCGCCCGGTCGCCGCCACAGCACCGCGCCACCAGCGCCTTGACATCTTGCTCGAGGCCGAACTCGCGCAGACACGGTGAGCACTCATCCAGGTGCGCGCTGATCGCAGAGCGTCGTTCCTCCGAGCACTCCAGGTCGAGGTAGAGGTAGACCTCGGAGAGGATCTGACTGCAGTCGATCTCGTGCGGGCTGCCGCAGCTCACCGGTTCACACCTCCTGCCCCGCCGGGGTGGTCTGCGCGTTCGGGGCGACCACATCGGCATCGTCGGACCGAGGGAAGCCCCGCTCCGCAGCGTACGTCTCCAGCAGCCGGCGCAGGTTGCGCCGCCCGCGGTGCAGGCGCGACATCACGGTGCCGATCGGCGTACCCATGATGTCGGCGATCTCCTTGTACGAAAAACCCTCGACGTCGGCGAGGTAGACGGCGAGCCGGAAATCCTCCGGCAGCCGCTGCAGGGCTTCCTTGACGTCGCCGTCGGGCAGCCGGTCCAGGGCTTCGGTCTCGGCCGAGCGCAGGCCGGTCGAGGTGTGCGACTCGGCCTCGGCGAGCTGCCAGTCAGTGATCTCGTCGGTCGGCGCCTGCAGCGGTTGGCGCTGGCGGCGCCGGTAGGAGTTGATATATGTGTTGGTGAGGATGCGGTAGAGCCAGGCCTTGAGGTTCGTGCCCGCTTCGAACTGGTGGAAAGCCGCAAACGCCTTGAGATAGGTCTCCTGCACCAGGTCTTCGGCGTCGGCCGGATTACGCGTCATCCGCATCGCCGCCGCGTAGAGCTGGTCGAGGAACGGCAGCGCGTCGCGCTCGAAGCGCCGCTGCTGTTCCGCGAGCTCGTTGGGCGTCACGCGTCCGACCTTCCTCCGTCTGGCAGAGGATACGCCGGGCCACCCAGGCGGCACGCCGTCGATCGACCACTCCGGAAGTTCCCAGAGCCGCTCGGGATGTGAGCCGTCCGCCCCAGCTGACGCCGGCTGTGCCGCCAGCCACACCGCCACGAGCAACGCCTCCCCATCAGGCCAGGTGGGATCCGGTCCCGGGGCCTCGGATCGGGCCCTCGGCGGATACAACCTACCGGCCGTGGCGCGGCATTCCGGCCAGCGGCAATACGTGAGGTGACACGCAGACGGGTGAGCTGTACCACGGCCCTTCCTGGTCCAGCGCACTTCGGTGGCAGCGGGGGCGCTGGAACCAGGAAGGGTCTGGGAGGTAGCGAGCCGAGTCTGCTCGCTGCGAATCGGCGACTGCTGGGTGTTTCGTCCGGTTCAACGACGTTATGTACGACAGGTCACGCTCTCTGGTTAGGCCGATTCGGCGCCGGCCCAGCCGTGCTCGCGTAGCCACGCGACGACCGCCGCGGCCACCGCGTTCGGGTCGCGGCGTAGCGAATGGCCTTCGCCCGGGCGGATGAGCACCTGCCGCGACGGCCCCGGCTCCGGCACACCGAACACATCCCGGTCACCGTTGACCACCAGCGTCGGCACGCCGGTCTCCAGCTCGCCGGCCCGCGACTTGGCTTGGTCGCCGGGTGGGTGTAGCGGGAAGGCCAACGCGACCACGCCCACCGCCCCGAGCGCGACCGCCGTCCGGCAGGCAACCCGGGCCCCGGATGAGCGTCCACCCAGGATCAGTGGCAGGTGGGCCTGGCCGGCCCGGGCCGCGGCCACCACGCTCATCCACGCCTCGTCCAGGACCGGCGCCGCCGGCGGGCTACGCCGGCCGGCCACCCGGTAAGGCTGGGTGATCAGGGCGACCGCGACACCGGCCCGCAGGGCGGCCGAACACACCGCGGTCAGGTCCGGTGCGCTGACATCCCCGCCGGCGCCGTGGCCGAGCATAAGCAGGCTGCGGACCGGTCCGGGCGGGTGGTGCCAGCGCACCCGCGCCGGCCCGCGCGGGGTGCTCACCTCAGAGATGTCGCTCAGGGCAGCCTCAGGGGCCAGGCAGCGGGCAGATCCCCACGCCGGCCGCGGTGAGCGCGATCGCGTCGATCCGCTCCAGCGAGCCGAGCGCCGGATAGGACCGCTGGCCGGCGGTGGCGAACTGGGCCGACTGGTAGGACGGTGAGCTGGCAAACGCGTTCTGGTACTGCGCCTGGTACGGCGGCAACGGGTCGGCCTCACCGCTGCGCCAGGCGACGAGCATGGCCCGCCGCTCACGCGGCGTCGTCGCGCCCCACACTCCGTGACAGTCGCCCACCTCTAGTGCCCAGGCCAGGCATGCACCCTGCACATCACAGGTACGGCAGAGCGCCACGGCCGCGTCGGCCGGCTCGCTCGGTGCCGGAAAGAAGACCTCCGGATCGACACTGCGGCACACCCCCCGCGTCCGCCACGCCTGGTCCTGGTCGCGCTCCTGGAACGCGCGCAGCAGTCGCGGATCGCGACGGGCCGCCGCAACCTCATGTGGGCGTGGCATCCGCGCCCGAGTCATCGCACCCACCTCCCCCGTGGGTAACCCGTGGCGCGCCGCCACGGCAGACAGACGCCGGCGTGGTCGGCGGTGTCCGCGACGACTCAAGCCGGCGCTGTGTTCTATCGCATCCGGCCGGGCGAGGACAAGAGGACGCGTTTCGTTCCGTCAAAAGTCAGACGGCAGAACCCGCCCTAACCCCCTCAAAAGAGGGTGGGCGGTTGGTCCACAATGGATTCCCACGGTGCGGCCACGTTCACGGCGCGGATCAGGTCCGGCCCGTCGTTTCGGACATCGCCTACGGCCGGACCGACCGGCCGAACCTCGATACCGGCAGCGTACTGCAGTGCAGTGAGGCCGAGCAGCCCCGTGGCATCGACTGTCGTCAACCAGGCAGGCCACTGGTCGGGCGGCAGCACCAGGGGCATCCGGTCGTGTACCTCGGCGAGCTCGCCCACCGCCGCGGTGGTCAGGATGCTGCAGGTGAGCAGGCGCCGGTCACCGGAGGCCCAGGCCGCCCACACGCCCGCGAAGGCCAGCCCCTCCGGGCGGGTCATGAAGTAGGCCTGCTTACCGCCGGAGCCACGGCGCCACTCGTACCAACCATCGGCCGGCACCAGGCAGCGCCGCTGGCCGAACGAGACCGCGAACGCCCGGGCGGTGGCGACCGTCTCCGCCCGCGCATTGATCATGCGGGCGGCTCCGGACGTATCGCGGGCCCAGTGCGGCACCAGGCCCCACCGGGCCACGCTGAGCACGCGGCCGGCGGTACGCGTGGAGTGCCGCACGATCGGCACCGGATCGGTGGGGGCGATGTTGTAGTCGGCGACGAGGCCGCCTTCGGTCTCATCGATGGCGTCGAAGAGCGCACTCAGATCCGTCGCGCTGCGGGTCGACGCATACCGGCCGCACACGCTGCCACGCTACGCCGCCCCGGGCCGGCACAATGAGATCCGTGCCCGAGCCACTCGGCTGGCCGGCCCCGACCGCAAAGGGCGCGGTCCGGGCCACCGTGCGCCTGCCCGGTTCCAAGTCGATGACGAACCGCGCCCTGGTTCTGGCCGCGCTCTGTATCGGGCCGAGCACGCTGCGACACCCATTGCGGGCCCGGGACACCGAGCTGATGGCGGCCGGCCTTCGCGCCATGGGCACCCAGGTGTCCACCGTGGAGGATGACCTGTGGGTGGTGCGGCCGCGTCCGTTGCGTGGCCCGGCCCACGTACCGGTCGGACTGGCCGGCACCGTGATGCGATTCCTGCCGCCGCTGGCCGGCCTGGCCGACGGTCCGGTCACCTTCGATGGCGATCCCCGGGCCCGCGAACGCCCCCTCGCTCCGCTGCTCACCGCGCTGCGTCAGGCCGGCGTGAGCCTGCAGCCGGGTCCGGGCGGCGGCCTGCCCCTGATCGTGCACGGCACCGGCCGGGTCACCGGCGGGGAGGTCAGCCTCGATGCGTCCGCGTCGAGCCAGCTCGTCTCCGGCCTGCTGCTGGCCGGCGCCGACTTCGACCACGGCCTGGTCGTGCACCACCTCGGTCCACCGATGCCGAGCCGGCCACACCTCACCATGACCGTGCAGATGCTGCGGGCCGCCGGCGCCGGCGTCGATGACAGCGGACGCGACGTGTGGGTGGTCGAGCCGAGCCGGCTCCGCGGGCGGGCCTGGGACATCGAGCCGGACCTCTCCAGCGCGGCGCCCTTCCTGGCCGCGGCCATGGTGGCCGGTGGCGAGGTGACCGTGCCGGGGTGGCCCCTGGTGACCACGCAACCCGGCGACGCCGTCCGCGACCTGCTCACCGCCATGGGCGCCACCGCCACGCTGGACACCAACGGGCTCACCGTGCGGGGCAGCGGGACCATTCACGGGCTGGACGCCGATCTCTCCGATATGAGCGAGCTGACCATGGTGCTCGCCGCGCTCGCGGCGCTGGCCGACTCACCGTCACGGCTGCGCGGCATCGGCCACATCCGCACCCACGAGACCGACCGGCTCACCGCGCTCGCCCGTGAGCTCAGTCGCCTCGGCGCGGACGTGGTCGAACTCGACGACGGGCTGGAGATCCGGCCCCAACCGTTGCGTGGCACGGTGTTTCACACCTACGCCGACCACCGCATGGCGCACGCCGCCGCGGTGCTCGGACTCGCCGTGCCCGATCTCGTCCTCTCCGACGTGGCCTGCACCGCCAAGACCATGCCCGAGTTTCCGGCGGCCTGGAGCCGCCTGGTGAACGGGGGGACCAGCTGAGGCCGGCGGGTCGGTGAGACCGAAGCGCGACTACGACGAGGACGACGTCCGGATCCGCCCAGGGCGCTCGTCCCGACCTCGCACCCGCATCCGCCCGCGCCACGACCAAGCCGAGGACGGGTTCGTCGTCGCGGTGGACCGCGGTCGCTACACGTGTGCAGTCGATGAACGGATGGTGACCGCAATGCGGGCCCGCGAGCTCGGCCGGCGCGGCGTCGTGGTCGGCGACCAGGTCGGCCTCGTCGGCGACACGTCTGGCTTGGCCGGGGCGCTCGCCCGGATCGTTCGCATCGACGAGCGCCGGTCGGTGTTGCGCCGCTCGGCCGACGACGACGACAGCACGGTGGAGGGACGCCAGGAGCGGGTGATCGTGGCGAACGCCGAGCAGCTGGTGATCGTCAGTTCGCTCGCCGACCCGCCGCCGCGTACCGGGTTCATCGACCGCTGTCTCGTTGCCGCCTACGACGCCGACGTCGACCCGCTGCTCTGCCTGACCAAGGCCGACCTCGCCGGCGCCGGCGAACTGCTCGACTACTACGCCGAGTTGGATCTGCCGCACGTCCTCTGCCGGCCGGATCGGCCGCTGGACGCCCTGTCCACGGCCTTGCACGACCACCTGTCGGTCCTCGTGGGCCACTCCGGCGTCGGCAAGTCCACTCTGGTCAACCGGCTCATCCCGGACGCGGCCCGGGCGGTGGGCGAGGTGAGCGCGATCGGCAAGGGCCGGCACACCTCGACCAGCGTGGTGGCGCTGCCACTGCCCGGTGGTGGGTGGATCGTCGACACGCCCGGCGTGCGATCGTTCGGCATCGCCCACGTTGACCCGGGCAACCTGCTGCACGGGTTCCCGGAGCTGGTCGAGGCGTCGGCCAACTGCCCGCCCAACTGCGACCATCTCGGCGGTGCCGGCGACTGCGGGCTGGACGGGCAGGTCGCCGCGGGTGGCGCCGACCCGCGCCGGCTGGCCTCGTACCGCCGCCTGCTCCTGTCCAGCCGCGCCTGACTCTTTGCGCCGATCATGAACTTAGATTCCTTGTCGTCGGCGGGTCGGGTCCGTAACTTCATGATCAACACGAGAAACGGGATCAGAACGTGGG
>JBLNGJ010000027.1:0-8323 GCA_050264675.1 Micromonosporaceae bacterium | reverse complement strand
ACCGTTCGGAGCAGAACCGGCGGCAGCAGTTGGACGACGTGTCGAGGTAAACGTTGCCGCACCGGTCGTCGGCGCAGACGCCGAAGCGTTCGCTGCCCTGCTGGCAGAGCCAGACCGCGAGGCCCCACGCCGCGCCGGCCAGGTACTCGGCGCTGACCGAGGCGCCCCGGCTGGTCACGTGCATGTGCCAGTCGTTGGTGTCGTGGGTGGAGATACGGGGTTGCACCGGGTACGCCTCGAGGAGGGCATTGAGCGCGGTCACCGCGTCCTGATCCCGACCCGACGAGCCGTGCTCGAAGATCTCCCGCAGCCGCTTCTGCCCACGGCGCAGGGCGGCCACGTCCCGCTCGGTCGCCTCGGTCGCCTGCCAGCTCGTCGGGCCGAAGAACTCCCGCAGCTCGTCCGCCGTCTCGAACCGCGCATTGACAAGATCGACGGCAGTCCGGGCGTACTCGTCGAAGTTCACGGTCCAAACGTAGTCGGGTCGGCGCCGCCACGGCGAGCACAGCCGCATGGTCATTCCGGTTCAGCCGATCGTGTGCGGCGCGCCATAGCGGGTTTAGGCTTCGTCCATGTTGCGTTCGGTGATTCTGGCCGCTGCCCGGTCATCCCGGGTCGAGCGGCTCATCGAGACCGCCCCCATCAGCCGGGACGTGGTGCGACGCTTCGTGGCCGGCACTACCACGACCGACGCGCTGCGCGTGACCCGCGAGCTGGTCGGCGCCGGTCTGCAGGTCAGCCTCGACCACCTCGGCGAGGACACGCTGACGCCGGCCCAGGCCGAGGCGACGCGGGATGAGTACGTGCGGCTGCTCACCGCGTTGTCCACCGCCGAGCTGACACCCGCGGCCGAGGTCAGCGTCAAGCTCTCCGCGCTCGGCCAGCGGTTCAACGAGAAGTTCGCGTTCGAGCATGCGCACGCGATCTGCACCGCCGCCACCGAGGCCGGCACCACGGTCACGCTGGACATGGAAGATCACACCAGCACCGACTCCACCCTGGAGATTCTGGCCAAGCTGCGCAGCGACTTCCCGACCACCGGTGCCGTGCTCCAGGCCTACCTGCGCCGCACCGAAGGCGACTGCCACGAGTTGGCCCAGGCCGGCTCGCGGGTGCGCCTGTGCAAGGGCGCCTACCGAGAGCCCGAGGCGGTGGCGTACCAGGCCAAGCTTGATGTCGATCTCTCCTTTGTGCGCTGCCTGAACGTGCTGATGGGCAGCGCCGGCTACCCCATGCTGGCCACCCACGACCCGCGGCTGATCGCGATCACCGAGGACCGGGCCCGCTGGTTCGACCGGTCACCGGACTCATTCGAGTTCCAGATGCTCTACGGCATCCGACCGCAGGAGCAGATCCGGCTGGTGGAGGCGGGCTACACGGTGCGGGTCTACGTGCCCTACGGCACGCAGTGGTACGGCTATCTCATGCGTCGCCTGGCCGAGCGTCCGGCCAACCTGGCCTTCTTCGCCCGCGCACTGCGCTCCACCACGTGACCGGGTCAGGTGAGAGCGCGGCCGGCGCGCGTCGCGTAGAGTGCCGCCCGTGACGAGCGGCAGCGGCCACCCCTCGAGCCCGAGCGGGGCATGGGCTGCCGATCCGGCCTACCCGTCGTACCCCACCCAGCCGACCTACCCGGCTCAGACCTACCCGGCTCAGACCTACCCGGGCCAGACCTACCCGACCCAGACCTACCCGGCCCAGACCTACCCGGCTCAGACCTACCCGGCTCAGACCTCCCCGGGCCAGCCGACCTACCCGGCCTGGCCCCCGCCGCCGCCGGCGTGGGCGTTGCCACCGCAACCGAAGCGGAGCTGGCGTCGCTGGCTGCTCGGCACGCTCGCCGTTGTGCTGGTGTGCTGTGTCGGCGGCGCCGGTGCGCTGGTCGGCTACGCCAGCGCCACCGGGGCCTTCGATTCGCACGCCCGCTGGATCAGCGGTGAGGCCGGGCAGCATCCACCGGCCGCGGACGCCTCCGTGGCCGACTGGCGGCTGTGGGTCTTCCGGGCCGCCGGCGAGGTGCTCGTGGCCCGCGGTGCGGCCGTGGCGGCCGGAGATGAGGCGGCCTTCCTCGCCCCGCTCGACCCCGGCAACGCCAAGCTGATCAGCGAGGAGACGCGCCGGTTCCGCGTGCTGCGACAGATGGGAGCCGGCGTCTACCGGGAGTCCGTGACCGGCACGCCGGAGGATCTCGGTCAGCGCAGTTGGCGGCTGGACACCGACATGTTCTACTGCTTCGGCCCGGCCACCTGCTCGGTCGTCCGGTTGCCGATCCGGACCGAGTGGTCGTTCCGCTCCGACGGGCTGCGCATCGCCGCGGTCGTCAGCTCGGCTGCGGAGTGGAATGGGCCCCGGCCCTGGGAGGTCGCCGACCTGCAGGTGCGCACCGGCAACCGGGTGGTGCTGGCGGCGACGAAGAGCAACGCCTGGCGCCTGGCCGATGCGGTGCGGTCAGCCGACAGTGCCGCCCTGGTGGCCGACACGTTCGCCAAGTGGCACGAGCCGCCGAGCCGGTATGTGATCTTCCTGGCCGGCCCGAACGAATGGAAGACCTGGTACGGGCATGAGCAGCCGGACTGGGCCGCCGCCTGGGCGGTCCCGGTGGGCAACCTGACCACCGAGGTGGTGGTGCGCACCGACTCGGTGCGCCAGAGCACCCTGCAGGGCCTGCTCTCGCACGAGCTCACCCACGTCACCTCCCTGGCCGGTGATCGGTCCGGTCTGACCCGCAACACCTGGTGGCTGGTCGAGGGCATCGCCGACTACGCCGAGTTTCTGGGCAAGCCGGTTCGCCTCTACGACGCGCTCGCGCCCACCCGCACCTACGTGCACGGCTCCTGGGACGGCGACATCGCGGTCTCCGCACCCGGCAGCGACGCCTCGGTCGACGAGGCCGCCGCGCACTACGGCGTCGCCTTCCTGGCCGTGCGGCGCATTGCCGAGCGGTACGGTCAGGAAAAGATGATCAAGTTTTTCGGGGCTGTGGTGCACGAGGACAAGTCCCTCGAGACGGCGGCGAGCTCGACCCTGGGCGCGTCCTGGGCCAGCGTCTCGACCGACTGCGCCAAGTTCGTCCGCTCCTCCGTCGGCTGATTGCCCGCTGCGCCTCTGGCGCCTGATCGGCGCTGCGCCTCTGGCGCCCTGATCGGCGCTGCGCCGGCTCACTACACTGGCCGGCGTGCGTCGCGCCCCCCTCGTCGCGCTGGTCGCGGCGGCTGTCCTCGGCGTCAGCGCCGCCGGATGCGAACCCTCCAGCGCTGGCATCAGCACCGACGCGGTGAGCCTGGCCACCGTGGTCGAGGTGGTGGACGTACCCGCCTCGGTGACCGCTCGGGCGGTCGCCACGCTGACCTCGCCGGCGGAGGGCACGCTCGCCACGCTGACCGTGCAGCCCGGCGCCACCGTCGCCGCCGGTGACGTGGTGGCCCGGGTCGACTCGCCCACCGCCCAGAAACGGCTGTCCGAGGCGAAGGCGGCGCTCGCTGCCGCCCGTGGCGCGAGCGGGCGCCGGGTCAGCCCGGTCGACCTCTCCGGGGCTCAACGCCACCTCGACCAGGCCGCCGCCGAGGCCTTCGCGGCCGCCCGCGAGGCCGCCGCGGGCATCACGGACGAGACGGTACGCACCGCCCTGCTGGCCCACGTCGACGCGGCCGAGAACAGCTACCGCTCGGCCGCCCGGACGGCGGCCCGCCTCATCGATCAGGTCCAGCGGGGCATCGCCGGCATCGGCTCCGCCGTGGCCGCCCTCGGCGCCGCCCAGCGGGTGCAGGCCCAGGCCGCCGTCGACCTGGCGAAGTCCACTGTGGATGCGCTGACCCTGCGGGCGCCGATCGCCGGCGTGGTGCAGCTCGGTGGGCCGGCCACCAGCTCGACCGGCACCGACCTGACCGGCCTGCTCGGCGCGGTCGCCGGCCCGGGTGTGCTGCCGGCCGCCGGCGGGGCGGGTGGCGCGGCCAGCGCGAACGTGCCGGGCGTAGACGATGTGCTCGCCGTCGGCGACCGGGTCAACGCCGGCACACCGGTGCTGACCATCGTCGACGTCTCCGAACTCGGGTTGGTCGGCGAGGTGGACGAGACCGACGTGCTGCTCGTCGCGCCCGAGGTGAGCGCGAGCGTGGAGCTGGACGCAGCGCCCGGGGTGCGCTACGGGGCCAGCGTCCGCTCGGTCGACCTGCTGCCAACCCCTTCGGCCCGCGGCGGTGTCGCCTACCGGATCCGGCTCAGCCTGGGCGGCGGGGAGGCGGGTGGGCCGCCGGCCCCCACGCCGCGGCCGGGCATGAGCGCGGTGGCGCACCTGCACGTGCGTACCGTCGTCGACGCGGTCACCGTGCCGGCCTCAGCGGTGTTCACCTCCGACCTCGGCGACACGGTGTGGGTCCTGCGCAACGGCGCCGCGGTGCGCCAGCAGGTGCGCCTGGGCCTGCAGGGCGAAGACCTCGTGCAGGTGCTCAGCGGGGTACGGCCGGGGCAACGGATCGTGGTGAGCGGCACCGATCGGGTGCGCACCGGACAGAAGCTGTGATGACCGACGACGCGCTCTCCTCAGCGGAGAAGGCGGCATGACCGGCGCGGTCGTGGCGGTGGCCCAGGCCCACCGCGAGTACCACCTGGACGGGCTGAGCGTGCCGGCGTTGCGCGGGGTCACGCTCGCCGTCGAGCCGGGCGACTACCTGTCCATCGTCGGCCCCTCGGGTTCGGGTAAGTCCACGCTCATGCACCTGCTCGGCGGCCTGGATCGGCCCACCGCCGGGCGGCTGCTGCTCGGTGGGCGCGACGCCGCCACCCTCTCCGCGGCCGAGCTCGCCCGCCTGCGCAACCAGGTGATCGGCTTCGTGTTCCAGAGCTTCCACCTGCTGGGCCGCACGACCGCCCGCGACAACGTTGCGCTGCCCCTGGTCTACCGCGGGCTGCGCCGGGCCGAGCGGCGGCGCCAGGCCGAGGTGATGCTCGACCGGGTCGGGCTCGGTCACCGGGTGGCGCACCGCCCGAATCAGCTCTCCGGTGGTGAGCAACAGCGGGTCGCGATCGCTCGCGCCCTGGTCACCGAGCCGCGGGTGCTGCTCGCCGATGAGCCGACCGGCAACCTTGACTCGGCCTCGGGCGAGGCCGTGCTGGCGTTGCTGGAGGAGCTCAACGCCGAGCGCGGCGTGGCGCTGGTGGTGGTCACGCATGACCGCGAGATCGCGGCCCGGGCGCGCCGGCGGATCAGCATGCGGGACGGGCTGATCGTCGATGGGTGAGCGGCGGTGAGCCTCGCCGAGGCCTGGCGGGTGGCCCTGGATGCGTTGCGGGCCAGCCGGCTGCGCAGCGGGCTGACCATGCTCGGCGTGGTGATCGGGGTCAGCGCGGTGGTGGTGCTGGTGGCCATCGGATCCGGGGCGAAGCAGATGATCGAGCAGCAGGTAGAGGGCCTCGGCTCGAACCTGCTGCTCGTCGTGCCCGGCCGGGTCGAGTTCGGCTCGGCACCGACGCTGTCGCGGATGCAACTCTCCGATGTGGACGCGATCACCCGGCTGGTCGGTGACCGCAACCGGGTCGCGGTCAGCCTGTCCTCGGGGGAGACGGTTCGGGTCGGCAGCCGGAGCCGGTTCACCAGCGTGCTCGGCGTGCTGGACACGACCACCAAGGTCTTCATCCGCGACCTCGGCCACGGCACGTACCTGTCACGTTCCGATGTGGACACTAGCCGCCGGGTCGCCGTGCTCGGCTCGGGCGTGGCCCGGGACCTCTTCGGTGAGCGGGATCCGGTGGGGGCCCAGATCAACATCGCCGGGGTGCGGTTCCGGGTGATCGGCGTGCTGGCCCCGATCGGGCAGAGCCTGGGCGTGGACCGCGACGACGAGGTGCACATCCCGGTCACCACCGCGCAGCGGCTGTTCAACACCGAACGCATCGACGCGCTCGCGGTCAAGGCGCCGGACCGGCAATCGCTGGCGCGGCTGGGTGAAGACATCGTGGCGATGCTGCAGCAGCGGCACCCCGAGACCGAGTTCAGCGCGGTCACCCAGGAGCAGATTCTCGGTGCCCTCGGGCGCATCCTGGGCATTCTGACCGGCGTGCTCGCCGCGATCGCTGGCATCTCACTGCTCGTGGGCGGCGTCGGCGTATCGAACATCATGCTGGTCTCGGTTCGCGAACGCACCCGCGAGATCGGCCTGCGCAAGGCGGTCGGCGCCCGACCACGCGACATCGGCGTGCAGTTCCTGCTCGAGGCGGTGCTGCTGACCACGATCGGCGGTGGGCTCGGCATCGCGCTGGGCATCACCGCGGCGGAGGTGGTGGCCGCGCTGACCCCGGTGCCGGCGTTGGTGACGTGGTGGTCGGTCGCGCTCGCGTTCGGGGTCTCAGCGCTGGTCGGCATCGTCTTCGGAGTGATTCCGGCTCAACGTGCCGGTCGCCTCGATCCGGTTGTAGCGTTACGTACCGAATGATCAACTTTGCTGATAGATCGCGCCGGTCACTCGGGTACCGGTACCTTTGTCAGGTAACTGACGTTGGTTTCTCTCGCAAAGCTTCGGGGGACTTTGCGTGGTTTTCTCGCAGGCTTCGAGGAGACCATGCGTGGTTCTTCTCGCAAGTTTCGAGAAATATGTGCGCGTTCGCCCGGACGGAGGGCACGCGGCGGGAGGGTTGAGGTGAGCCATGGCTGGATCACCGCAGACCGCGGGCAAGCTGGCCGAGGTCAAGTTTCTGACGGTGGCCGAGGTGGCCGCGCTGATGCGGGTGTCGAAGATGACCGTCTACCGGCTGGTGCACACCGGCGAGCTCACGGCGGTGCGGGTCGGCCGCTCGTTCCGCGTGCCGGAGCACGCCGTGCACGAGTATCTGCGGGGCGCCTTCGCCGAGTCGGCCTGACCGCGGGAGATCGGCGCGTGGGTGGCAATCGGTGGGGCCGGCCCGTCGGCCGTACCCGATTTCCCCGCCGGCCGGCCGAGGACTACCCTGGACAGCGACCACGATCCACACAGCAGTCCCGGCCGCCCGCTGGGCGCCGCTGCGGTCGGCGGTCGCCACTCACGACGGGCCATCGCCGCGCCGGCCGGCTCTCTATCCGCACGTCAAATTCCGAGGGGACGCACGTATGGGTTCCGTGGTCAAGAAGCGCCGTAAGCGAATGGCCAAGAAGAAGCACCGCAAGCTGCTGCGCAAGACCCGCGTCCAGCGTCGCCGTCTCGGCAAGTAACCGCCGCGGTCGCACGCCTGACCGCCACGACCGACCCGCCCCACCCGGGCTCCGCTGGTCCAACAGGAGGTCTCCGGTGAACGTCCTGGTCACCGGTGTCAGCCGGTACCTTGGCGCCCATCTCGCCGCCCGCCTCGCCGGAGCGCCGGCGGTCACCCGCGTGATCGGGGTCGACGCCGCACTGCCCACCGGCGAGCTCGAGCAACTGCTGGCGCGCCGGGTCGAGGTGGTCAACCTGCCCATGCGCCACATTGGCGACCTGCTGGCCGACAGCGAGATCGAGGCGGTCGCCCACACCGGCGTGGTGTCCAGCCCGCCCGCGCGCGGCAGCCGGGCGGCGATGAAGGAACACAACATCATTGGCACGATGCACCTGCTCGCGGCCTGCCAGGGCGCCGCGGCGCTACGCAAGCTGGTCGTGCGCTCGTCCACCGCCGCGTACGGCGCCTCCTTCCGCGACCCGGCCGTCTTCACCGAGGCGACCCCACCGACGCAGCTGCCCCGCGGTGGCTTCGCCAAGGACGTCATCGAGATCGAGGGGTACGTGCGCGGGTTCGCCCGCCGCCGGCCCGACGTGACCACCACCGTGCTGCGCCTGGCCCCGTTCGTGGGTCCGCGCGCCGACACCACGCTCACCCGCTACTTCGCGCTTCCGCTGGTGCCCACCGTCTTCGGCCGGGACCCGCGGCTGCAGTTCATCCACGTCGATGACGCGTTGGAGGTGCTGCGCCGCTCGGTGCTGGAGGAGCACAAGGGCACCTTCAACGTCGCCGGCGAAGGCACGCTGGTGCTGTCCCAGGCGATCCGGCGGGCCGGCCGCGTCGCCATTCCCGTAATGGAGCCGGGCATGTCGGCGTTCGCAGCCTTCGTCAAGGCTTCGGGCATCGGAGAGTTCTCCCTGGACCAGCTCGACCTGTTCGTGCACGGGCGGGTGGTCGACACCACCCGGCTGGTGGCCGAGTACGGCTTCCGGCCGCGCTCCACCGCCGACGCCTTCGCCGACCTCATCGACGGGCGGGGCCTGCACCGGCCCGGCAGCGTGGCGCTGCTGCGCCCCGACGCCGTCTCCGCGGCCGAGGCGATGGTGCTCGACGGCATCCGGACCGTACGCACGGCATTGGCCGGGCGGCCACGGCGGGAGCC
>JBLNGJ010000026.1:0-2879 GCA_050264675.1 Micromonosporaceae bacterium | reverse complement strand
CCCGGAGGGCGGCAACTTCACGCCGCTGCGCTGGCGGCGCGGCATCCGACGGCTGGAGGAGAGTCAGCGCTTCATCGAGGCCCGCCGGGCCGAGCGGATGAAGAACCTGCTGCCCCCGCGTACCGGTGGTGCCCTGGCCGCGGTCACCTCGGCGCCCACCGCCGATGTCATCTTCGTCGCGCACACCGGCCTCGACGAACTGATCACAATCGGGGACGTGTGGCGGGCGCTGCCGATGGGGCAGGTCATCCGGGCGCGCTGGTGGCGGGTGCCGGCGTCGGAGGTGCCGCGGGACCGGGAAACGCTCGCCCCATGGCTCTACGACTGGTGGGAACGCATCGACGCTTGGATCGCCGAGCATCGTCCGATCAGTACAAATCTCGACGCCGAACGGCCGATGTCAAATAGTGACGATATCCCTAAATCTCAGCAGATCGATCCAGCTGAGGCCGGCGCCTGACCTACCAGTCGCTCACGCTCTACTACGCGTTCAGGGGTAGCTGACCGGCTCCCGCCGGCCCCGCCCGGTAGTTTGGTGGGTTTTCGGCGTGTCGCGCCGGGGTTGCCCGTTACCCCGTACCGCGGTCGATCGATATAGCTAGGTCGACGTAACCGCCGCCGGCCGAACCATTAGGGCAGGTCAGTGCGGGTGAGCCGCGGCGGCGCGCCGGGGTGGGACGGCAATTACCAGGTTCGGCTTGACGGCGCACGCATTACACGCGTGTAATTTCACCGGGGGAAGTTCAGTGGGCGGGGCACCGGCCCCGTCGGGGATCAAAGTACATGCGCCTTTCGCGTTGGGGGGTTGCTCCGGCACAGCCGGGGCACAGCAAGGAGGCAAGGAATGGAAACTGGTCGACTGGTCGTGGCGGACCTGCTGGGTAACGCGCCGGAGTGGCAGGAACGGGCGCTCTGCTCGCAGACCGATCCCGAGGCGTTCTTCCCGGAGAAGGGCGGCTCGACCCGCGAGGCGAAGCGGATCTGCTCCCGCTGCGAGGTTCGCAGCGAGTGCCTGGAGTACGCGCTCGGCCACGATGAGCGTTTCGGCATCTGGGGTGGGCTCTCCGAGCGGGAGCGGCGGCGCCTGAAGCGGCGGGTGGCCTGAGCGTGGCGCGGCACCGGGTCCGTCAGTCGGGATCGACCTCGTCAGGGTCGACGCCCAACAGGTTCGCCACCTGCTCCACGATCACGTCGTGGACCAGGTCGGCGAGGTCCTCCCGGTCGACGGCCCGGTACTCCAGCGGCCGGCGGTAGAGCACGATCCGGGGCGCGGCACCGGTGCGACCGGGGCGCCCCGGCAGCAGCCGGGCCAGGGGAACGTCGCCATCCTCGAGCACGTCGGTGTCGTAGACGTTCAGCTCCGGTGGCACATCCTCGACGGCGAACTCCACTTCGGAGAGCTCCCGGGTGTACCGGCGCTCCAGCACCTCAACGGTGTCGAGCACGAGGTCGTCGAAGAGTTCGGCCCGCGTCCGGGCCAACGGCACCGAGGCCGGTACCAACCGCCCCCGCAGCCCGCGACCGTGCCGGTCACGGCGGGCTCGCCGGCCCGGTCCGCGCACCCGCCCGCCGGCTCGCGGGCCACCCCGCCGAGGGCGAACGTCCGGGTCGGGGCTGGTCACCTCGCCAGGGTAGCGCTCGGTGGATGATCACTTACGGTCGGCGTGTCGCACGGCGAGCGTGGCATTGGCCACTGCGACGGGCGATACCGTGCCTCAGTGAGGTCACCCCGGCGTTGTTCCCGCAACGGTTGCCCCAAGACCGCCGTGGCCACGCTGACCTATGTCTATGCCGATTCGACCGCGGTGGTCGGCCCCCTCGCCACCTACGCCGAGCCCCACTCCTATGACCTGTGCGAACGGCACGCCCGCGGCCTGACCGCGCCGCGGGGCTGGGAGCTCGTGCGGCACGAGGGCGAGTACCAACCCCCGCCGTCGGGCGGTGATGACCTGGTCGCGCTGGCCGAGGCGGTGCGTGAGGCCACCCACCCCATACCGCGGCAGAGTGAGGGCGCCGAGCGCCCGCCGACCCGGCGCACCAGCCCGGTCGGCCGCCGCGATCACCTCCGCGTGGTTCCCCCGTTGCGTCGATCATGAACCTAGGTCGCTGACGCGCCACCTCGCGCCTCGCGGGCATCGGTCAGGGCCACCAGACGTAGCGCCGTGTTGGCCCCGAGCCAGCGCAGCGGCTCGGGCTCCCACCGCCGGGACCGGTGCCCGACCCACGGCAGCCGGGTCAGCTCGCTCTTGACTCCCCGGATCAGATCGGCGAGCGTTCGCCCGGCGAGGTTGGCCGCCGCCACGCCGTCACCGACGTACCCGCCGGCCCAGGCGAACCCCCGGTCCAGGCCGACCGAAGGGTGCCAGTCGCGCGGGATGCCCAGCGGTCCACCCCAGGCGTAGTCGACGGTGAGCTCGTCGGCGTGGACGGGGAAGAGCTCCACCAGCGCGCGCCGCAGCGCGGCGAACACGCGTGGCACGTGGTCGAACTCGGGCCGGATGCGCGAACCCAGGTGGTACGGGGCGCCGCGGCCGCCGAACGCGAGCCGGTCGTCGGCCGTCCGCTGGCCGTAAATGATCAGGCGGCGGGCGTCCCGGAACGTCTGGCGCTGGCGGAGTCCGGCATCCGCCCAGAACGCCGCCGAGAGCGGTGGTGTCGCGATCATCAGGGAGTACACGGGTGCCACGTCGCGTCGATGCCCAGGCAGCCGGGGCGTATAGCCCTCGGTGGCGCGCACCACGACCTCCGCTCGGACCCGGCCGTGTCCGGTCTCGATCAGGCCAGCCGAGATCGTACGGGCGGTCGTCCCCTCGAAGATCCGCACACCGCGTCGCTGCACCGCACGGGCCAGCCCGCGCACGAGCTTGGCCGGATGCAGG
>JBLNGJ010000025.1:0-7088 GCA_050264675.1 Micromonosporaceae bacterium | reverse complement strand
TGACCACCAGGTCCACAAGGCACCGACCAGGACGGTGGCCTGGCGCTGGGCCGGCAGGCGCTCGGCGACGCGGTCGAGGCGATGATCCTGTTAGGACGCTGGGACGAGGCGGACGAGCTGCTGCCGGACCGGCCCACGGCACACCGGTCATCGCGACGAACCTGTGGCTCTCCGCGGCGTACCTGCACGCCGGGCGTGGGCGGTTCACGCAAGCCCAGGAGTTCCTGGATACGTGCACCCGCACGTACGCGATTCAGGGGCACGGCCAAGCTTGGCGCGAACAACCGCGGCGAGGCGGCCGCGATCGCGCACCGGCTCGGCCTCGTCGCGCGCTAGCCATCGGGTGGCATTGTCTGCTACAGCGTTAACGCGACGCCCGCCCACCGTAGTCGTTAGGGGTATGCAGACCTTGCCTCGGTCCGGTTTCGACGAGTACATCACGACGCGCAGCCCGATGCTGCTGCGCTTTTCGTACCTGTTGTGCGGTGATCGCCATCTCGCCGAGGACCTGGTGCAAGAGGTGTTGATCAAGGCGCACCGGCGGTGGGCGGCGATCGAGGCGGAGAGCCCGGACGCATACCTGAAGCAGGCGCTGCTGCACACGTACCTGTCGTGGCGGCGCCGACGGTCCTCGTCGGAGGTGGCGACCGCGACGATCCAGGACGTGGCCACGCTGGACGCGTTCGACGACGCGCATGCCTCGCGGGAGGACATGTGGTCGCTGCTGGCCACGCTCTCGCCCCGGCAGCGGGCGGTGCTCGTGCTGCGGTACTTCGAAGATCTCGACGATCGGCGGATCGCGGAGCTGGTCGGGTCGACCGCGGCGGCCGTGCGGGTGCACGCCCATCGCGGGTTGGCCGCGCTGCGGGAGACCCTGGCGCAGCGGGCCGAGGACGCGCCCAGCGGCACCGGCCTGCGCGAGAGCGTGCGCCGAGGTGCGGCCAAGGCGGCCGTCCGCCGTCGCGTGGCCACCTCCGGCGGGCTCGTTGCCGCCGTCGCGGCGCTGGCGTTGCTCGTCTCGCTGCTGTGGCCACCGGTGGGCCGGCCGCCGGTCGGGCCGTCCCCGACGCCATCGACGAGCCCCTCGCCGACCGCGACCAGCACGCTGACGCTGATACCCACAAGCCTGACCGCGCCGGTGTTCCCCTACCGGTTGACGTTCGTCCCGCCGGGCGTCGGATCGGCCTACGTCACCCTCGCCATGGGCCGGCCGGTCCTGAACTTCGGCGACCTGACTGAGAAAGAGCAGGGTTCCTGGGAGAAATTGAGGATCTACGTCCGCGACCAAAAGAACCAGGGGGACCCGGGTCAGACAACGGTGACCTCGCCGACCACGGTCAACGGTCGCCCCGCCACCCAGTGGGTCTCGCCCAACCTCAGTGGCGGAGAGTTTGTGGAACTGGAATGGGAGCAGGACGGGAAGTGGTTCTGGGTGTCGACCGACGGCACGGTGAGCCTCGCCGACGTGAAGCGGGTCGCGGAAGGCCTGCGGCCCGGCATCACCACGAGCACGCGGGTCGGCCTGGCCGCGCAGATCACAAGCATCGCGTTGCCGCCCGGTTACGTGGTCGGCACCTGGGATCTGGACCGTGTCTGCGCCCAGCCACAGGCCGACTTCTCCACTACCGGGCTGTGCGTCACGATGTCGACGACCGACTGGGACCTGGCCCACATCCAGGACCTCACCGTCGACGGCTCGGCCGCCTACTCCTGCTCGGAGCTCGGCGGGAACGGGCTGGTCGTTCAGCGCCCGGACGGTCGATTCGTGCAGATCATGTCCGACGGAAACGCCGGCTACACCGTCGGGGAACTCATCACCCTCTACCACGGCGTGACGCTGTCCTGACTGGCTGCGGTGCGCGTGGCGGGCGCAGAACAGCGCGAGGTTGGTCAGGCTGGTCGGGCCACCGTCGGCCCAGGTGGTCAGGTGGTGCGCGTCAGCCGTCCAATGTCGAGTGGCTCGCCGTGGCTGCCCAGGATCACGGAGATGATCCCGGCGTCGCAGGCCAGCCGCCGGGCCGTCTCGGCGCACACCGCGGCGCGGGCGGTGATCCTGGTCGCGGTGCCATCGCTCCCGGCCGAGCCGGAGGCGGAGCTGCCGGCCCGCAGCGCGGTCTGCGGACTCGCCAGTGGCACGGTGACGCGCAGGTGGGGCCGTACGGGCTCATTCCCGAATTCGGCCCTTTCGGGGCGCGCCGGCCGGCGCTGGCTAGAGTGCGCAGATGAGCGCCGACCTGTTGCACACGCCGATGCCCGCGTTCCCGCCCACGACGGTGCTGAACCGGGTCGAGCAGCTCTACGGCATCCGTGCCAGCGAGGCGACCGCCCTGCCAAGCGAACGCGACCAACTGCTGTTGCTGCCCGCCACCTCGGCCGGCGATGTGGTGGTGAAGGTATCCAACCGGGCCGAGAGCGCGCACACCCTGGCCATGGAGAACGGCGCGCTGGCTCATCTCGCCACGGTCGACCCCGGCCTGCCGGTGCCCCGGTTGGTGCCCACGCGCACGGGTGAACCGCTCGGGTCGATCACCGACGGCGAGGGCCACACCCACCTGACCCGCGTGCTGACCGTCGTGCCGGGCCAGCCGATCGAGGGACAGCCGGTCGCGGGCCCGCTGGCCGAGCAGATCGGCGCCGCGTGCGCCCGGATCGCGGTCGGGCTGCAGGGCTATTTCCACCCCGACGCCGGGCGCCGGATCGCCTGGGACATCCGGATCCAGCGCACACCACCGTCAGACCCGCATGACCCGGTCGCTCGGCTGCTGGCCGACGCCCCGGCCCGGATCCGACCCGCGCTGGCCGCCACCTACGCCCTGCCGAGCGGCGTTCAGCACGCCCACGTCACACACACCAATGTGCGCAGTGACAGCGGAACCACCGTGACCGGTGTGGTCGACTTCGGTGACATGCACCACACCGCGGCCGCATGCGACCTGGCCACCTCGCTCACCTCGGTGCTGCGCAACACCGCCTCCGTGCAGCTGGCCACCTGGTGGGAGCTGGCCGGCGCGTTCGTCGACGGCTACCAGCGCGTACGGCCGCTGCAACCGGCCGAGGCGGCGGTGCTCGGCCACCTCGTGCTCGCTCGACTTATCACCACATTGGACATCTCCCGCGAGCGCGCCGACGAGCACCCGCAGAACCGCCGTTACATCGTGCAGTACGACGCGAGCACCGAGCGGCTGCTCGCCGAGCTGACCGAGCTGAGCGACGGGGAGCTCGCCCACCGCTTCTCCCGCCTGGTCGGAATGCCGACGCGGCCGCCGGCCGACCACCTGGCCGCACGACGCGCAGCCGTGCTGGGTGGCCGGCTCGCGCCGACGTTCTACCGCCAACCGCTCACCGTCGTGGCCGGTGAGGACGCCTGGCTCATCGGCGACGAGGGGGAACGCTACCTCGACGCGTACAACAATGTGGCGGTCGCCGGGCACACCCACCCGGCTATCACCGAGGCGGTGGTGACCCAGCTGCGCACACTCAACACCCACTCGCGCTACCTGCACCCGGCGATTGTGGAGCTGGCCGAGCGGCTGACCGCCACCATGCCCCCCGGACTGGACACCTGCGTCTTCGTCACCTCCGGATCCGAGGCGGTCGACCTGGCCTGGCGGATGGCCCGTGCCTTCAGCGGAGCCGGCGGCACCCTGGTCGCGGAGTGGGCGTACCACGGCATCTCCGCCCGTACCATCGACTTCTCGCCGAACGAGTGGCGCACCGGCACCTGGGCACCGTCCGATGTGGCCACCTTCACCGCTCCTCACGCCGGCGCGACGCTCACCCACACCGAGGCCCGGCAACGGGTGCTGGCCGCGGCCGACCGGCTGCAACCGCACCGGGTCGGCCTGCTCATCGCCGACCCGCAGTTCACCAGCGAGGGCATCCTCGACGCTCCGCCAGAGTTCATGCAGGGCCTCGTCGACGGCGTCCATGAGGCGGGCGGGCTCTTCCTCGCCGACGAGGTGCAGAGCGGCTTCGGCCGCAGCGGGCCCGCGTTGTGGCGCTTTGCCACCCAGGGCATCACGCCCGACCTGGTGACGCTCGGCAAGCCGATGGCGGCCGGGCTGCCGGTCGGCGCGGTCATCACCCGACGCGAGATCGCCCTGGCCCTGCCGTACGAATACTTCAGTACCTTCGCCGGCAGCCCGCTCGCTGGCGTGGCCGGCCGCGCCGTGCTCGATGTGCTGACCGACCGGCAGCTGCCACAACGCGCGGTACACGTCGGTGAACACCTGCGCGCCCGGTTGCGCGAGCTGGCCACCGACTTCCCGAGCATCGGCGCGGTGCGCGGCACCGGCCTGATCGCCGGGGTGGACCTGCGCGCCCCCGAGCCCGACCGCCACCGCACGTTCACCGCCGACGTGGTCGAAGGGCTGCGTCACCGGCACGTGCTCGCCGGTGCCACCGGCCGAGGTGGCGATGTGCTGAAGATCCGGCCGCCGCTGGCCTGGCGGGAAGAGCACGCCGACCGGTTCGGGGCGGCGCTGCGGGCGACGCTCGACGACCTCGCGGCCGGCCGGTCGGCAAGGATCGCACCGTGAGCGTCGACATCCGGGTCCTGACCGCTGACGACGCTCCGGCGGCCTGGGCGTTGAGCAGTCTTGCCTTCGGCCACCACCACGAGCGCATGCCGACCGACTGGGGCGCCGCGGTGTCAGGGCGAGTGCACTGGGGCCTCTTCGACGACACCGGCCGGCTGCTGGCGAAGGCGCTCGACCGGGACCAGGGGCACTGGTTCGGCGGCCGGGTGGTGCCCGCCTCGGGCGTCGCCGGGGTCGTGGTCGCGGCCGACGTACGTGGCGGTGGGCTGAGCCGGCAGCTGCTGACCCGCCTGCTCGCCGAGGTGCGGTCCCGGGGGGCGCTGATCGCCACGCTCTTCAACACCACGCCGTGGCCCTATCGGCGGCTGGGCTGGGAAGAGGTCGGCGCACTGACCAGGACCACGGTGCCGACCATGCTCTTCGACGGCATCGCCGGTCCGGCCGGCATCACCACCCGCGCCGCGACGGTCGACGACCTGCCGGCCGTGCACGCCATCTATGCCGAGACCGCCCGGGCCAGCACCGGCATGCTCGATCGGCGCGGTCCGCTCTTCACCCGTACCCCGCAGGAGCAGCTGGCCGAGTGGAACGGGTTCACGGTGGCGGTTGGCGGCGGCGAGGTGCTCGGATACTCCACATGGGACCGTGGGTCCGGGTACGACGCGTCGGGCCGGATCGTGGTGGGCGACCTGATGGCCAGCACCGAGGCCGCCAGCACGGCGCTGCTCGCCATGCTCGGCCGCTGGGCCAGCGTGGCGCCCACCATACTGTTCCGCCACGGCGGCATCGACCCGGTGCACCTGCTCACCGCGCTGGTCGTGCACGGACGCATCGAGCGCCGCCAACCATGGATGCTCCGGCTCGTCGACGCGACCGGCGCCATCGCGGCCCGGGGCTGGTCGCCGCATCTGCACGGTGCGGTCGAGCTCGAGCTGGTCGACCCGGAGTGCCCGTGGAACGCCGGGCGGTTCCGGTTGGAGCTCGAGTCCGGCCTGGCCCGTTTGGTGCCGGGCGGGACCGGCGCGGTTCGGTTCACCGCGCGCGGTCTGGCCACCTGGTACGCGGGCGCGGCGAGTCCGGATGTGCTCCGGCGGGCCGGTCTGCTCGACGGGCCGGCCGACCACGACAGTTTCCTGCTCGCCGCGACGGCTGGCCCACCGCCGACGTTGCTCGACTACTTCTAGACCGGCAGCTGCCCAGGCCCGCGTCTTTCTAGGTCTGCAGCTCGGCGTCAGGCCGACACGTCGAGCGTGACGATGCGCATGTGGATGCCGGTGCCGCACGTGACCGCCAGCACCAGTGGCACCACCTTGACCCGGATCCGTTGCCCGCGCGCGACCGCGCCGCCGCTTCCGTACAAGGCGTAGGCGATGCCGTCGTCGGTCTCCATGAGGTAGCAGGGCCCGCTGCTCGCGGCCAGCACCGTGCCGACCACGACATCGGCCGGCAGTTGGTCGCTCGCCGTCACCGGCGGCTCCGGCGGCGTGGGCAGCCCACCGGGCAACCCGCCGCCGGCACCCCCGCCCGACCCGACGCCTGAGGTGGACCCGGGCCGCGGGCTGACCGGGGCGGTGGTCACGCTGTCGTCCGGGCTCTGGTCTGACCCACTCGACGTCGGCCCGACCGGTTGACGGGCACACCCGACCAACGTCGCGGCGAGCAGCGTCGCCACGATCGCCAGCCGACCTGACCGGGTCATTACGTGCACGCCTGGATGGTACGGCGCCCGAGGGCTCTTCGCCCCCGGGCGTCGGGCGACTCGCGCATCGTCACGCCCCACGTTGATCCTTGGCTATCGTCATGAGGGCCCGAACGCCGGGCGAGGGTGAGGAGGCGGGCATGACGCGAGGGCATTCTCGACGGATACGCGCCATCGTCGCGGCCACGCTCACGATGCTCCTCGTGGCGTGTGAGGGATCGCCGCCTCCGTCGGGGACGGGCGCTGGTACGACGCCGGCCGGGCCGGGCGCGACGCCGACCGCCTCGGCACCGGCCTGCCGTACGCAGACCCAACTGGCGGCCTGGAGCGTGACCCGGCTGGCCGAACAGACGGTCGTCATTCCGGTGGACGAGAGCAACGTCGCCGCCGTTACCACCGAGGTCGCTGATGGCGCCGGCGGAGTGATCCTGTTCGGCTCGACCGCACCGGCCGACCTCGGCGACGCCTTGCGGCAGTTGGTGAGCCACGCGAGCATCGCCCCGTTCGTCATGACCGATGAAGAGGGCGGCGCAGTGCAGCGAATGGCGAACCTGGTGGGCCACATCCCGTCGGCGCGGCAGATGACAGCCACCATGTCGGCGGCCGAGATCCAGCAACTGGCCGCCCGAGCCGGTCGCGCGATGAAGGCCAACGGGGTCACCATGGACCTCGCTCCCGTGCTCGACCTCGACGACCGGCCGGGGCCGAGTGACGCCAACCCGGACGGCACTCGTTCGTTCAGCAAGGACGAGAAGATCGCCGAGACCAACGGCCTCGCCTTCGCCAACGGGCTGCGAGCGGCCGGCGTGGTGCCGGTGGTAAAGCACTTTCCCGGGCTCGGCGGCGCCACC
>JBLNGJ010000024.1:0-8877 GCA_050264675.1 Micromonosporaceae bacterium | reverse complement strand
GGTGGCGAGGAAGTCGGCCGGCCGCGGGGCCACGGCCACCGCCCTAGCCACCGGCACCGCCCGTGCCGCGGTCGAGAGTGTCACGGTCGACAGTGCTCAGGCGCGCCGCGTACTCCTTCACCCGGGCCGCGGCCTCGTCGGCCGAGAGGTCCAGGTGCTCGAGGATCGTGTATCGATCGGGTCGGGTGGCCGGCGCGTGCCGCACCGCCGCGGTGAACTGCTCCTCGGTAAGCCCCAGATCGGCCGGCGTACGCGGCAGGCTGTGCCGCTGCAGGCAGGCCGCGAGCTGCTCGAAGCGTCCGATGTCGGCCCGCAGGAACGTGCAGAACAGCGCGCCCGCCCCGGTCTGTTCGCCGTGCATGGCGGTGTGTGGATAGAGCCGGTCGACGGCGTGGCTGATCTCGTGGCAGCCGCCACTGCACGGCCGGCTGGAACCGCAGATCGCCATCGCCACCCCGCCGAGCACGAGCGCCTCGGCGAGCGTGGTGAGGAACGCGTCGTCCTTGACCGTGCCCGGATGGTTGACCAGGGCCTCGGCGCCGGTGCGGGCCAGCGTGACCGCGAGCCCGTCGATCGGCTCGCCGCGCACCCGATGGGCCAGCTCCCAGTCGGCCACCGCGCTGAGGTTGCTCACCGCGTCACCGATGCCGGCCCGGATCAGGTGGACCGGCCCGCTGGCCACGAAGTCGAGGTCGACGATGACGGCGATCGGGATGTGTACGCCGTAGGAGCCGCGCCCACCCTCGTGGTCGAGCGAGCTCACCGGTGAGGCGATGCCGTCGTGGGCGAGGCTCGTCGCGACCGAGACCATGGGCAGGCCATAGCGGGTCGCCGCGTACTTGGCCGTATCGATGGTCTTGCCTCCGCCGATGCCCACCACGGCGTCGTAGGAGCGTTGCCGGAGCCGGCCGATGAGCTCCTGCGCGGCGTCGATGGTGCCGCCGGCGACGGTAAAGACATCGGCCGCGCCCAGCGTCGGGCGGATCATCTCGGTGATCTTCGCGCCCTGGCCCGGGCCGACCACGACCGCGACCTGGCCACCAGCGGAGATGCGCTGGTCGGCCAGCAACCGGCCCAGCTCAGCCACCGCGCCGCGGCGGACCTCAACCGCCAGCGGTGTGGTGACGATACGGGCTAGCAGCGGCACGCGATCTCCCGAGCCCGGGCCAGGTCGGCGTGGTTGTCGACCTCCACCCACTCAACCTGCCCGATGGTGGCCACCCGAACCTCACCACCCCGGTCGACGAGCTCCTGATAACCGTCCTCATAGTACAGTCCGGGGTCGCGCCGCCAGGTCGCCTCGAGCGCATCGGCCAGGGCCGGCGCGGCCGCCTCCTCGATCAGGGTGGCACCGATGTACTCGCCGTACGCCTGCACCGGGTCCAGCCGTTTGCTGATGCGCCGCACGCCGCCGCCTGCGTCCAGGGTCACCTTCATCTCCTCGTCCGCGAGCGCCTTGATGTCATCGACGGCGAGCAGCACGCCCGGGCCGCGCGCGGCCAGCAGCGTCTTCTCCACGCTGACCGGGTGCACGGTGTCGCCGTTGACCAGCAGCGCCCCGCCAGCGAAGTGATCGCGCGCCAACCAGAGCGAGTAGGCGTTGTTCCACTCCTGCGCCCGCTGGTTGGGCACCAGCGTGAGCCGTACGCCGTGGCGGCGCTGCAACTCGGCGCGGCGCTCGACGACCGCCTCGGCGGCGTAGCCCACCACGATGGCCACCTCAGTAAGGCCGACGGCGGCGAGGTTGCGCAGCGCGATGTCGAGGATCGTCGTCTCCCCGTCCACCGGCAACAGGGCCTTGGGCAGGTGATCGGTCTCGGGGCGCAGCCGCCGGCTGGCCCCGGCGGCGAGCACGACTCCGATCACGCCGGAAGGATAGCCGTCGGCCCGGCCCGGTCGGCCGGCGAGGTCTGTGAGCAGGCTCGACCCGCCGAGGGTGCAGCCGCTCTGCACATGGCCTGCCGTAGATCGCGATCATCCGGATATCAGCGATCATGGGTGGAGGGACGGTACCGTGCGTCAAAGAGGTGATGTGTCATGCAGGTGCGCGACGCGATGACCAAGGCGGTCCTGTTCGTGGGCCCAGAGCACACGCTCCGGCAGACCGCTCAGCTCATGGCGGCGCGCCGCACCGGCTCGGCCGTGGTCGTCGACCCGGACGGCGCCGGGGTCGGCATCGTCACCGAGCGGGACGTGCTGGTCGCGGTGGGCCAGGGCCTGGACCCGGACACCGAGCGTACGGCCGGACATATCACCTGGGACGTGGTGTACGCCGGTCCGACGTGGACATTGGCGGAGGCGGCCGCTGCCATGGTCCGGGGCGGGTTCCGCCACCTGGTCGTGCTCGACGGCGACGACGTGCTCGGCATCATCTCGGTGCGCGACATCCTGCGGGTGTGGAGCCTGTCCTCGACCGAAGCGGCACCCAGCGCCGCCTGAGCAACCCGCCGACGCCACTCAGCCAACGACGCCACTCAGCAAACGTCACCACGGACGCCACCGGTGCGCTCCCGTCGCGGAAGCGCACCGGTGTGTGCTGTCTCGGGGCCGGCCCGGCTCAGCCGTTGGGTCGGCCGAAACTGTGGATCGGGCCCACTTCGTCCATGATGGCCATCCGCACATGGTCGCCGAACGTGGGTGCGTGCATCACCTTGCCGTTGCCGACATAGATGGCGACGTGGTGCAGGTCGCTGAAGTAGAAGACCAGATCACCGATCTGCAGGTTGGCCCGGCTCACGTACGGCATGGACCGCCGCTGGGCGGCCGCGTTGTGGGGCAGGTAGACACCGACCTTGGCCCAGGACGCCAGGGTCAGCCCCGAGCAGTCGTAGGAGGTAGGGCCGTCGGCCGCCCACACGTACGGTTTGCCGGCCTGGGTACAGGCGAAGTTCGCCGCCTTGTAGCCGGCCGTCGGCAAGTACTCCGAGGGACACGGCCACGGCCGATAGGAACCGGTGCTGCCCGTCGACCCGTACGCCTTAAGGCGCAACGCCTGCAACTTCCTCAGCTGCTCTTCGATGACCTTCTTCTTGGCCGCGAGATCGGCATCCTGGGCGGCGAGCTGGGCCACGACCTCGTCGATGGGCCGCTTCTGGTCGTCGTACTGCGCCTTCATCTGAACCACGCCGGCAATCTGCCGTTGCTGATCGCGGGCGAGCTGATCGAGCAGGGTGAGCTGTTCGGCGAGGGTGTCGGGTGACCCGCTGCCGAGGATGGCGTTGAACGCGTCGGCCTGGCCGCCCTTGTACGCCTGGGCGGCGAGCACGCCGACGCGAACCTGGCCCAGCTCGACCTGACGCTGCAGCGGCGCGATCTGGTTCTGCAGCGCGGCCTGCTTGGCGAGGTTCTTCTTGTACTGCTCGTGGACGGCGTTGTACTGCTCGATCAGCGGCTCCGCGTCGGCCCAGATCGCATTGATCTGCTGCTCGATCTCGGTCACCGTCGGATCGGCCCTGGCCACGCTCGGCGAGAGCAGGAGGGTGAACGCCACGACGGCGCTCACCAGGCCGGCCCGGGTTGCGTGCACTCGTGCAGGGGACACGGGTGGTATTACTCCTTCTTCCGCACCACCGACCGGGTTAGCTGTCGGGTTCGGGTCGGAAGTTCGCCCTACCGCACCCATTCGGGGGTGTCGGGGGCGGCGCCCCTCGGATGCGGATTCACCCCTGTCGCTCTCGGTTCCCCGGCTCGCCGGATGGCGATGAGGCGGTGTCCGGCCGCGGCCGCTCGATGGTCGGCCATGTGACGGACTGGACGGAGCCCAACAGTAGGGAGTTGACCTGTGGTTAGCAACCCGTTGGCGCCCGGCATCCGACCTGGGTCAGGCGGGCAGCACCTGGATCACGCCGAGCACGTCGTGCAGTGTCAACACACCGATGGGTGCCCGGCCGTCGCTGACCAGCACGATATGCCGCCGCTCGCGGCGCATCGCGACGAGCAGATCGGCGAGCGTACGCTCGGCCGGCACGACCGCCAGCGGCCGCACCAGCGAGCAGTCGATCCGGCGACGCCGGGCCGGCCCGCTCAGGCCGATCACATCCTTGACGTGGACGAAGCCCAGCACCCGCAGGCTCGCCCGCTCGATGACCGGGAAGCGCGACCGACCGGTCCGGCTGGCCAGCACCTCCAGGGACGCGGCCGAGACGTCCTCGAAGACCGTGGTCACCTCCGACCACGGCCGCAGCGCGTCACCGGCGGTGCGGCGCAGCAGGGCGAGGGCACCGCTGATCCGGGCGTGCTCCTCCGGATCGAGCAGACCTTCGGCCCGGGCCTGGCTGACCAGGTTGGCCAGCTCCTCGGCGGTGTAGACGCTCTTCACCGTGTCGGCCGCCTCGACGCTCCAGATGCGCAGCACCTGTGTGGCCGCCCACTTCAGCGCGAGCAGCAGCGGCCGGGTGGCCCGGCAGAACGCGAGCATCGGCGGCCCCAGCCAGAGCACGGCTCGTTCCGGCCCGGCCAGCGTGAGGTTCTTCGGCACCATCTCACCGATCACGGTGTGCGCGAAGACGACCAGGCCGAGGGCGAGCACGAGAGCGACCGGGTGTCGGGCCGACTCCGGCATCCCGAGCGCGTGAAACGGCGCTTCGAGCAGATGGGCCAGCGCCGGCTCGGCGATCGCGCCCAACCCGAGCGAGCAGACCGTAATGCCCAGCTGCGCGCCGGCGATCATCAGCGGGATGTCGTTCATCGCCCGCAGCGCCCACCGGGCCCGCCGGGTCGTCGCCGCCATCGGCTGGAGCACCGTCGCCCGGGACGCGATGAGCGCGAACTCGCTCGCCACGAAGAGGGCGTTGCCCACCAGCAGCACGAGGCTGAGCAGCAACTCAGTCATCGGCCGGCACCAGCCGGACGACCCGCACCTGTTCGATGCGCCGCCGGTCGACCTCGACGATGGTGAACTCCCACGCCCCGTCGAGCACCGACTCGCCGGCGACCGGGATATGCCCCAACCGGGCGAGCAGGAACCCGGCCAGTGTCTCGTACGGCCCCTCGGGCAGCTGGAACCCGGTGGCCTCGGCCAGCTCGTCCGCGCGGAGCACGCCATCGACGTGCCAGCTGTGCGCCACCCCCGGCACGGTGAACCCGTTCCCGTCCGCGGTCGGGATCACCTCGCCGAGGAACGGCGCCACCACGTCGTGTTCGTCGGTGATCTCACCGACCAGCTCCTCGACCAGGTCCTCGATGGTGACCACGCCGTCGGTGCCGCCGTACTCGTCGATGACGATGGCGAAGTCCTCGCCCGCGGCCTGCAGCAGCTCGAGCACCCGGTCGAGGTCGAGCGGCTCCGGCACCAGTACCGGTTCGCGGGCAACCTGACGCACGGTGATATGCCCGCGCCGGGCCGGCGGCACGCCGAGAGCATCGATGACGGTGACCACGCCAACGATCTGGTCGAGCGTGCCCTCGTACACCGGATAGCGGCTGAAGCCGGTCTCCTGTACCTGGGTCAGCACCGACTCGACCGGCTCGGTCGCCTCGATCGCGACCACATCGACCCGCGGGGTCATCGCCTCGGCCGCCCGCTTCTCGCCGAAGCGGATCGTGCGGCGCAGCAGCACCGCCGTCTCCTCCGGCAACGCGCCGGCTTGGGCGGAGTGAGCGGCGAGCATGCCGAGCTCCTCCGGTGAGCGGGCGCTGGCCAGCTCCTCCTGCGGCTCCACGCCGAGCCGGCGGACCAGCCAGTTGGCCGAGCCGTTGAGCGCACGGATGAGCCAGCCGAAGATCTTGGAGAACATCCGCTGCGGCCCGGCCGTGGTGCGCGCGGTCGGCATCGGACGGGCGATCGCCAGGTTCTTCGGCACCAGCTCGCCGAAGAGCACCGAGATCGTGGTGGCGAGCCCGAGCGCGAGCGCCACGGCCACCCCGTCGGCCGCACCGCCGAGCCCGCCCAACAGTGGCCGGAAGAGCCGGGCCAGGGCGGGTTCGGCGAGATACCCGGTGAGCAGGGCGGTGATCGTGATGCCGAGCTGGGCGCCGGAGAGCTGGAACGAGAGCTCCCGTAGCGCCTTGCGGACCGTGATCGCGGTGGCATCGCCATCCTCGACCGCCCGGTCAATCTCGGCCCGGTTCACCGTCACCAGCGAGAACTCAGCGGCGACGAAGAACGCGTTGCCGGCGGTGAGCAGAACGAACCCCAGCAACGGCAGGATCGTCGTGGCTAGCCCGGCGTCGATGCTCCTCACCCCTGCCGGCATTCTGCCACGCGGCGCCGGGGCGGGCGCCGGCCGAGGGGGCGCCGGCTGCGGCCGGCGGCATCCGTCGAGTGCCCAAAGCCGTCCAACCTCAACGATTCGGGCTATTGCCTTGGGGCCGCCGGACGGGGATGCTGTGGATCACAACGGACGGCGTCGGGAGGGGCGCATGCGGGAGGCGATGCTCGGCAGCGCGGTGGCCGCGCTCGCGTTGGGCTGGGTCTACGGCCGGCTGACCGAACGCACCCGCCGCGCGTTTCGCGACGTGACCGCCACCCGGGGCACCTACGAGAAGGCCATGAAGGTCCGGTCCGAGCAGGTCAAAAGCTCGATGATGTGGTGGCTTCTCGCGGTCGGTCTGGTCTTCGCCGTCTGCACGGCGATCGTCCGGTGGGACAGCCAGTAACGGATCAGCGCCACTTCGAGAGCATGATGAGCGCCGCCACCATGGCGCCGAAGCCGATCGCCAGGTTCCAGTACTGCAGGTCCTGCAGGAACGCGAAAGTCTCGCCGAGGTCCCCAAAGCCACTGGTCAGGTAGTAGACCACCAGCCAGAGGATGGCGAAGACGATCAATGACACGGCCGTTGCCGGAACCCAGGTCGGGCTGGGCTTCTTCGCCGCCGCCGTCGCCTGGGGCCGCAGCTCGGCCGGGGGTGTGTAGACCTTCTTCTTGCGGACCTGCGACTTCGGCACGGCGTACTCCTGGGGAATCGTGGGCAGAATGCCGGGTTATCCGGTGCACCCGGAATAATGGGCCCCTTAGCTAGGGTAGCCACGCGATGCGCGAGATTGGGGGCGGGGTGCAGCAGTCCCCGGCGAGCGGCGCCACCTGGCGTGAGGCCCTGAGCCGGGCCGGCCGGGCGCTGCGCCCGTACCGCCGGGCCACCGGTTCCCGGCGCTGGTCGATGCTCGTCCCACTGATCGCCGCGCTGGCCGGTCTGCTCTTCACCACCACCGCGCGTACGGCGGCCGGCACCAATCTGCGTGAGGACCGCCGTCCCGAGCTGACCAAGCTGATCGAAGAACGGCGCCACCAGGTCGAGCAGGAGGATGCCACCGCCGCCGGCCTGCGCCACGACATCGACGCCCGCGGTGCGGCCCAGGCCGGGTCAGACAGTCGCATCGCCGAACAACGGCGCCAGACCGACCTGCTCAAGTCCGGCGCCGGACTGACGGCGTTGCACGGGCCCGGGCTCACCGTCCGCCTCGATGACGCGCCGCGGGGCGCCGACGGCAGCCTGCCGGCCGGCGCCGGCCCCGACGACGTGGTGGTGCACCAGCAGGACGTGCAGTCGGTGGTGAACGCGCTCTGGGCCGGCGGAGCCGAGGCGATGACCATCATGGGGGTACGGGTGATCTCCACGAGTGCCGTCCGCTGCGTGGGCAACACGCTGCTGCTGCACGGTCGGGTCTACTCGCCGCCCTTCGTGATCTCGGCGATCGGAGACCCGGTCGCGATGCGGGCCGCGCTGGACGCTGACCCCTCGGTGTCGATCTTCCGCGACGCCGCCCGGGTCTGGGGCCTCGGATATGACGTGCGCACCGAGACCGATGTGATCGCTCCGGCGTACGACGGGTCCACCACGCTCGACTACGCCACGCCGCCGCGGTGACCGGGAGGCCGGATGCGCATCCTCGTGATCGACAACTATGACTCGTTCGTCTACAACCTGGTGCAGTACCTGGGTCAGCTCGGCGTCGCCAGTGTGGTGCGGCGCAACGACGAGATCGGCCTGGCCGAGGTGGGGCGGTTGCGGCCGTCCGGGGTCCTGCTTTCGCCCGGCCCGGGTACGCCGGAACGCGCCGGCATCTGCCTCGAGTTGATCCGGCGCTACCAGGATCGGCTGCCGATCCTGGGTGTCTGCCTGGGTCACCAAGCCATTGGGGCGGCGTACGGCGCCACTGTGGACCGAGCCCCCGAGTTGCTGCACGGCAAGACCTCCGAGGTCGTCCACGATGGACGCGGTGTGCTCGCCGACCTGCCCAACCCGTTCACCGCCACCCGCTACCACTCGCTTGCGGTCATCGAGTCCACGCTGCCCGAGGAGATTGAGGTGACCGGGCGCACCGCCGACTCCGGCCTGGTCATGGCGATGCGGCACCGCCGCCTGCCGTTGGAGGGCGTGCAGTTCCACCCCGAGTCGGTGCTCACCCAGGGCGGGCATCTGCTGCTGGCCAACTGGCTGGCCGAGTGTGGCCATCCGAGCGCACGCGACCTCGCGCCTGAGCTCGCCGCTGAGGTGGAGGCCCGCCGGGTGGCCGCGTTCGCCTGAGGGGCGAGGCTGGGCGGATGGTGGGGCCCGGCTACGGGGTCGGACTCGGGGGGGTCGTCGGTGGTGTAGGCGGGGTGTACTGACCGACGAAGATCGTGATCTGAGACTTGGGGTCCTTGGGCTGGTTCGCCTCGGGGTTCTGGCCGACCACGTTGCCGTCGTCGCTGGCCGCGTCCACCGCCCGTGGCGTGACCTTGATGTTCTCGAACCCGGCCGACTTGAGGACCGCCCGGGCCTGCGCCTCGGTGTAGCCGACATTGGAGACGTTCGGCACCAGCTTGAGGTCGCCCTTGGAGATCACGAGCACTACCTTGCTCTGCTCCGCGACCGGACTGCCGGCGATCGGATCGGTGCGAATCACCGTATTGGCCGGCTTCTCGCTGGACTCCTGCACCACGTCGGCGACGAGGT
>JBLNGJ010000023.1:0-3680 GCA_050264675.1 Micromonosporaceae bacterium | reverse complement strand
CCTGCGAATCTCCCGCCTGACCCCGCAGCAGCGGGCCCGGGGTGTGGTGGCGGCGAGCGCGGGCAACCATGCTCAGGGTGTGGCGCTCGCCGCCGATCTGCTCGGCGCGGCCGCCACCGTGTTCATGCCGGTCGGTGCGCCGCTGCCCAAGATCGCCGCAACCAAGGGGTACGGCGCGAAGGTCGAGCTGGTCGGCGTGAACGTCGACGAGGCCCTGGTCGCCGCGCACGAGTTCGCCGAGCAGACCGGCGCCGTGCTGGTCCACCCGTTCGATCACCCGGACGTGATCGCTGGGCAGGGCACCGTCGGCCTGGAGATCCTCGAGCAGTGCCCGGACGTGGCGACGGTCATCCTCGGCGTGGGCGGCGGTGGACTGATCTCGGGCACGGCGGTCGCGGTGAAGGCGCGGCGGCCGGACGTACGGGTCATCGGCGTGCAATCGGCGGGTGCCGCCGCGGTACCCCTGTCGTTGCAGGCCGGACGCCCGATCCGGCTCGACGAGTACCACACCATCGCCGACGGCATCGCGGTCGGCCGGCCCAGCGACCTGACCTTCGAGCACATCGCCAAGCTCGTCGACGACGTGGTGACGGTGACCGACGAGGACATCTCGCGGGCGCTGGTCATGCTGCTCGAGCGGGCCAAGCTGGTGGTGGAGCCGGCCGGCGCGGTGGGCGTGGCCGCGCTCCTGACGGGTGTGGTGGCGGTCAAACCGCCGGTGGTCGCAGTGCTCTCCGGCGGCAACATCGACCCGCTGCTGATGGTGCAGGTGATCGACCACGGCCTGGCCGCGGCCGGGCGCTACCTGCGCTTCACGGTGCGCTGCGGCGACCGTCCCGGTCAGCTCGCCACGCTGCTCACCCTCATCGGTACGCAGGGCGCCAACGTCGAGGATGTGGACCATCGACGCAACGACCCGCGGCTGCGCCTGGGCGAGGTCGAGGTGGAGCTCTCGGTGGAGACCCGCGGGGCCGAGCACTCCGACCGGCTGCTGACCACGCTGCGGCAGGCCGGGTATTCGGTGGCGATGGAACGCAGCACGCTGCGCTGAACGCGGCGCTCAACCGCACCGCATCGCCCGGCGGGCTAGCCGGCGAACGGCTCGACCGCAGTGACCATGACCTTGATCGCCGTGCCGTTGGGCGCGCTGTAGCTGACCGTGTCGCCCGCGTGGGCGCCGAGGATGGCCCGGCCGAGGGCAGACTCGGGGCTGTAGACCGTCAGCGCGGTCGACGACGCGATCTCGCGCGAGCCGAGCAGGAAGGTCTCGGTGTCATCTTCCATCGGCGTACCGTCCGGGCCGAGGAAAGTGACGCTGACCACGGTGCCCGGGGCCACCGAGTCGGCCGTCGGCGCCTCGCCGACGTGCGCCGTGCGCAGCAGTTCCTGCAGGTAGCGGATGCGCGCTTCCATCTTGCCCTGCTCCTCACGGGCGGCGTGGTAGCCCCCGTTCTCGCGCAGGTCACCCTCCTCGCGGCGAGCGTTGATCTCGGCCGCGATGGTCGGGCGGTGCCCGATCAGGTGCGCCAGCTCGGCCTGCAGCCGGTCGTGCGCGTCCTGGGAGAGCCAGGTTGGCGCGTCGCGATCGGTGGTGGACACGGCGAACTCCTCGCGGTTGGTGTCGACGACCTACGAAGCTCATCGGTTTCACTCGCAAGCCTCGCGAGACTGCCGGCGGGCAGCGCCAGGCAGTCGGACTTTCCAAGGTACCAGTGATGCGCAGCACAGCGCTGCGGTCAGCGACCCTGCGTATGCGCTTGGTGCCGGTCGGCTGACTCCGAGATATGTCACCGGCCCGAGCTAGCGTGTCAACTATCCTCGCACCGGGTCGGCACCTGCCCGCCCGGGCCTGAGCCAGTCCGAGGAGAGCCCGAGGAGATATGTCTGTGGCCGAGACGCTGCGGTTGATGGCGGTGCATGCCCACCCCGACGACGAGTCGAGCAAGGGCGCGGCGACCACCGCACGCTACGTCGCCGAAGGGGTCGACGTGCTCGTCGTCACGTGTACCGGTGGCGAGCGTGGCTCCGTGCTCAACCCGAAGCTCGACCGGCCCGAGGTCTGGGAGAACATCACCGAGATCCGCCGGGCGGAGATGGATCGGGCCCGGGAGATCCTTGGCGTGCGCCAGGCCTGGCTCGGGTTCGTCGACTCGGGCCTGCCCGAGGGTGACCCGTTGCCGCCGCTGCCCGAGGGCTGCTTTGCGCTGGTCGACCTGGACGAGGCGGTGCGGGAGCTGGTGCGGCTGATCCGCGAGTTCCGTCCGCATGTGATGACGACCTATGACGAGCACGGCGGCTACCCGCACCCCGACCACCTGCGCTGCCACGAGGTGAGCGTGGCCGCCTTCGACGCCGCCGGCGACCCGGACCGCTACCCCGATGTCGGCGAGCCGTGGCAGCCGCTCAAGCTCTACTACCACATGACGTTCAGCAAGGCCCGGCTCGTCGCCGTGCACGAGGCGGTGCTCGCGGCCGGCCTCGAGTCGCCGTACGAGGAGTGGCTGGACAACTGGGACGACTCGCGCGACCGGGGGCCGCGGGTCACTACCCGGGTGCCGTGCGCGGCCTACTTCCCGGTGCGCGACCAGGCCCTGCTCGCACACGCCACCCAGGTCGACCCGGAGGGGTTCTGGTTCCGGGTGCCGATGGAGATCCAGCAGGCCGCTTGGCCGACTGAGGACTACGAGCTTGCCCGCTCCCTGGTCGGCCCGGTGGGTCCGGAAGATGATCTCTTTGCCGGGGTACGGGAGACCGTCGGTCACGGCGTACCGTTACGGTGATCAAGCCGTCCGATAGCGGAAGGGGTGTGCGGTGACCGGCCTGGCCGAGAACAACTTCGGTGACACCCTCGGCGGTGCGGTCGCGGGCCCGACCGGCTTTGTGATCATCCTGCTGCTGGTGATCGGTACCGTGCTGCTCATCCGCAACATGAACAGCCGGCTGCGGCGGTTGCCAGAGCGTTTCGACAGCCAACCGTCCACCGAGGAGCGATCGGACACCGAGCGCCCCGAGTAGGCTGTCCGCCCGGTTGCGATGACAGGGCGTATCTTGCCGGGGTGGCGATCGATGCCTTCTACGAGGCGGTGAGCCCGGACACGTTCCTGGCCACCCCGGCCTGCGCGGGTCCGTGGGACGCTGCGGCTCAGCACGCCGGTCCGGTGTCGGCCCTGCTGGCGCGGGCGTTTGAGCGCCATGAGCCGGTCGACGGTCAGGCCCTGTCGCGGGTGACCGTGGACATCTTCCGGCCGGTGCCGGTCGCGCCGGTGACGCTGCGCGTGCGAACCGTGCGCCCGGGTCGGCGGGTGACCCTGGTCGAGGGCGTGGCCGAGGTGGACGGTCGAGAGGTCGTGCAGGCCCGCGGCTGGCGGGTTGCCGCGTCCCCGGCGCCGGCCACCACCGATGACGCCGTACCCGATCTGCCCGATCACGCCGAGCTCAGCTTCTGGCCGGGTGCGCACGCGGCAGGGTATGTGGCCGCCATGGAGTGGCGGTTCGTGACCGGGGCATTCACCCGACCCGGCCCGGCCCAGGTGTGGATGCGGCCGCGGCTGCCGCTGGTCGCGGGCGAGGAGACGAGCCCGTTCGGCCGGACGATGGTCGTGGCCGACTCGGGTAACGGCGTCAGCGGCTGGCTGGATCCGACGCAGTGGCTCTTCGTCAACGTCGACTTCACCGTGGCC